>CAYRPP010000152.1:0-5054 GCA_964426115.1 uncultured Lentisphaerales bacterium
GTTCCAGTCCGCCATGTTGTCCACGTACCCGGCCTTCGGCGTCAGTGTAATGTCAATCAGTCCGGCAGCCTTGGCCATTTCCCGCGTCTCGTCGACGAGGACCGCATGCACCCGCATCCGGCTTCTTCGCTTCGTTTTCTGTGCTCATTCCTCGTTGCCTTTCGCCATGATCCAATCCGTTTCTACTCGTTCCGTTCTCGTTGCCGCCGACACAAGGTTTCCGGGGAGCAGGTCACGACGGACTTGAGCTTTCGGGCGTCCTGTGCTGTCGTGACATCGTGCTTCAACGTCTCGTTCAACCACCGCAGCACGGGGCGAACAAAGACACTGTCGGCGCCCTCGGGCAGCCGGTAGTACATCCAACGCCCTTCCTTCCGCGATTTTACGAGGCGGGCATCGTTCAGGATGGACAGGTGTTTGGAGACTGTCGAAGGCGCCAGCTCAAGCACCGCAACGATCTGGCAGACACACAGCTCACCCGGCTGCAGCATCATCAGGATGCGCAGCCGTTGCAGGTCCGAGACCGCCTTGGTCACTCGCAAGGCGTTTCGCATGGACTCGTCATTCATTCGCTCCCCCTCATGCTCCACCCGCTCCGGCAATGATTGGCGCGATCACCATCAGGTCGACGATATAACCCGCCGCCACCGCAATGACAAAGACGGTCAACACAAAGGCAGCCACCAGCCGCCGCTTGAAGATTGACGACAGAATGATGATTTCGGGGATGCTGGCGCCGGCTCCGCCGACCACGAGAGCCAGCACCGTGCCGACCCCCATGCCCTTGCCGATGAGCGCCGCCCCGATCGGGATGACCGTCTCGGCCCGGATGTACATGGGCACGCCCAGGGCCGCCGCGATCGGGATGGACCACGGGTTGCCCGGTCCGGCCAGACGCACCACGAGATCCTGCGGGAAGAACCCGTAGATGAAGGCCCCGATGCCCGCGCCGATCATGAGATACCAGAATACCCCCTTGAACGTGTCTACGGCCGCCGCCACGGCTCGGCGCATGCGTGCCTTGAACGGCCCGCCTTCGCCTGTCGGAGTATCGACTGGCGCGGAGCAGCAACAGACCCCCGCTGACGGCTCCACCGCTGTCTCGCCACGGTCGTCAGCCTCGACCGCCGCCGTGCAGGCGGCCAGCGGATCGGACGCCGACCGGGGGGCCGGGCCACAGCAACCGCCGCCCTGAAAGCCGGCCAGCGGCTTGACGGCCTGCTCGAATCCCAGCCGCGACAGAAGCGCGGCGGTCAGAATGGAGCCGACAAAGGTCACGACAACGTAGACCGCCGTCACCTTCAAGCCCAGGAGCATCAGGAAGAGCCCGACGATCACCGGGTTCAGCACTGGAGACGCAAACAGGAACGCCATGACCGGCCCGAACGGGACGCCGCCCTTGAGCAATCCCGAGAGGAGGGGAACCGTCGAGCAGGAGCAGAACGGTGTGATGGCGCCAAGTCCCGCGCCCAGAAAATACTGCACGCCCACCAGCCGCCCGGCGAGAAACGCACGGATGCGCGACGGGGGCAGATACTCCAGCAGCAAGCCGACAATGAACGCCACCGCAATGAAAATGAGCACCAATTCGCCGGCAATGATCAGAAAGAACTTGCCGGCGGTCACAAAGTTGTTGATCTCGAACATATCTTTACGCCTTCTTCATTCTTTGCGCGACGGCAAACAGTTTGGCGAGGTTCTAGGGTCCGGGCGGCTCTAAAAAGCTTTTTTGTTTCGTCATGTGGCGAAATATAGCATATGAAAAATCGCCTGTCAATACCTGTCAATACCCGTGTCATGGTGTTTTCAAAGGGGAAAAGTGCATGAACCTCTTGCCGCCGCTGTGGGCGGACCGATACGTCCCGCCCTACTGCGATCGTCTCTTTCGAGCGATGTGGAAGACGCGGCGAAAGAACGGCTCCTTTTCCCGCTCGCGCATAACCTGCTCCTTGCTGAACTCAACGTGTTTGAGATGGGCGATATTCAGCGGCTGGCCCTCCTGCATCCGTTCCACGCCCACCCGGTTGAGCCTGGCCGGTTCGTAACGCGGGTCGATCTCAAGCGCACGGTCCAGTTCCAGCAGCGCCTCGGCCCTGCGGCCCAGCTTGGCAAGGCATATTCCCATGTTGCCATGCGTTGGCGCGTTCCGGTCGTTCATCGCGGACGCCGCGCGGAAACCGTCCAGCGACTTCTCCCACTGGCCCTGTTCCATTAGCGCATAAGCGCAGTTGAAGGCGTCCTGCGACTCCATGTACTTGTCCAGATCGACCCCCTCGCTCCTTTTGATCGATACTTCCATGTCATTCAGAAAGGCCTTGGCCTGCTTGACCTCCATTTCTTTCGGATCGCCCACCTCCACAACCTTTCGACTCGCCCGGATCGCGCCGGCCACATCAAGCACTTTCCGGCAGGCAAGCGCCTTGTTGAAATGGGCCTCCATGAAGTACGGGGAAATCACCGTGGCGCGATCGAACCATGTGATGGCCTCCCGGTGGTTGCCTTGGACGGCATGCACCACCCCCATGCCGAAGTGAACGACATGATTCGCAGGATGTTCGCGAAGCAGCATTTCCATCGCCGCGCGCGCCTGGTCAATCTTGCCCCGCTGGGCAAGTTCCCCCGCCGCGTTGACCGCCTCATTGACCTCGGGGTCGATCTCGGCGATGAAATGGCCGTTTGGCAGCGTTGTCGGCGAGCGACGTTCGGCATTGTACCGCTGAGACGTAACATGATGTGGGCAGTCGCCGCACGTTTCGTCGCGCTGTCCGGCACAACAAAGCGGGCAGATCTCGGCCATCTCCCGCCGCTGGCAGCAGCGCTTGGCCTTCCGCGTTCCACAGAGCGAACAAATGATTTTCATCGGCGGGACTTCCGCTTCGGCGCGGCTGCCGCCAACCGCTTCTTGATCTCGGCGATCTCGGACTCGATATCCCATGCCCCGGCGTCCTCCACTGGCAGATCCCTGGCAGTCTCGAGTAATCGCAGGGCGCGCTCAAATTCCGAAGATGGACTTTCCGGGCTGCACAATTCCTCGGCCAGCGTCACGTAGCCCTGCGCCAGACGAGGGTTCTCGCGTATAAAGGCCATCAACGCTGCTTCACCCTCATCAGGGCGGCCGGCCGCGAAGAGCAAGCTCCCCAGATCGCAACGGAAATTGGCGATATCGAGCGCGCTCTCGGCCGTGAACCGGCTTAACACTTCACGGCATACGCGTACCCCGGTCTCCGCGCACGCCTGATTCTTGATCGCTGCGTTCTTGGCGGCCATGACGAAGTCCTGTATCCAATTCAGGAAGTACTGGGCGCACTTGAACACCGCGTCGGCCGCATCGAAGGTGGTCATCGAGGGGCGCAGACGGGCGAGCACGACGTCCCAGACGCGTTGCCACACGACGACGGCCCTGGCGTCCTGACGCAACTCCACGAGGTCGTAGCCCTCCGCCACCCAGTCGTCGAGCATCTCGAGCGACGGGACTTCCGGGCGATACCGCTTCCACAATTCGCAGGCGGCGAGGCAGATGAAGTCTTCGTCATGTCCGCGGGGCCGCGGCTCGATCCCGTGCGCCCACTCGGCGCCGAGGCTCCAGGCGGAGAGACGTCCTTGGGCATGCGCGAGAAAGGCGGGCCGTGAGGCGTCGACGCCCAGAGCGGTCAACCGGGACACGATATCGTCGGTGCTCAAGACGGCGACCTTGGCCGCGGACCACTTCGCGCGGAGCGCCTCGATCTCGCGCTTCGACAATTTGGATAGGACATCAGCCGATGGTGTGGCGGCCATCCGGGCGATCGCGTAGGGATGAATGTCCAGTCCGCCCAGACTTGTTTCGCGCTCGGGTGCCAATGGCTCATCATCGTGCATGTCGCCCGAGATGCCGACACCATCTTTTTCCCAGCAGTACTTCTTGTACTTGTTCCCGCTGCCACATGGGCAGGGATCGTTCCTTCCTGCATGCTTCATGTGATCTCCGTTCCTTGGCTTCTGGCTGGAGGTCCGCCTGCAGCGATCCCGCTATCGAGTTGAGGAAGACCGCAAGGTACTCAGGGAGAATTTTCCCACGCCACTTCGGCATCAACCGTAACCGCATGATCTCGCTGCTGATGTCGGGGTTCAGGGGATGTTTTCAGCCTGAACCCTGCCACCCTGAACCCTGACTTTTGGCGCTTGCAGGGGTTCTGCAAGCGCCTCCGTCCTCTGCTGTTTCACCACAGCCTGCCTAGTGTTCATATCGGCATGATAGCCCTGTTCTGTCCTGAATGGCAACAGGCTTTGTCGTGGCCCTTCGGACGGGGAAACCTTCGCGCGCCCGCAGACCCATGCGAACCAGCCACAGCATGATGGCATCCGGCGGCTTCGTTGACGCTGGCACTGACGCTCCGGATCTCAACCATGCGCCGCGTTTTTGATTCCGCCGCCGAGTTTCAGAAACTGGTTCCGGATGTTGTGCTGGTCGGCGGCAGCGCGGTCTCCGCGCATATCGGGCACCGGCAGTCGTTCGCCCACGACCATGTCCTGTTCGAGCGCGGCGACCTGCCGGACTGGCATCGCGTGTACCTGGCCTATCGGGACGATGCGACTGGCGAGGTCCGGTCAAATCACATCCCGGCCAGTGATCCCCGTGCGAATGTCCTCCGCCTCGTCGACCGTGGAGACGAAGATTTTGCCGTCTCCGTGCCGCCCCGTGTGGGCGTGCTCGCGGATCGTGGCCACGATCCTCTCTTTGTCGGCGGCCGCGCAGACGATCTCCAGTTTTGTCTTGGCCACGAAGCCTAGCGTGTCGCCCGTTTCCTCGTAGCGTATGCCGGGGGCCTGCACCTGGCGTCCGAAGCCCTTGCACGAAACCACGGTCACCCCGTGGACGCCCGCGTTGCGCAGGGCGTCCGTCACCTTGTCAGTCATGAATGGCTGGATGTAAGCGATGATCTGCTTCATAGCGTTCCTTTCGGTTAATGGGCGACGGCGTTCAGGCTCGGGCTTCGGCCCGTTCACGCCGCGACTCGGCGATGTGGTAGATCGCCGGCAGCACGATCAGGGTCAGGACCAGCGACGACGCCAGA
>CAYRPP010000153.1:0-4995 GCA_964426115.1 uncultured Lentisphaerales bacterium
TCGATTCCGCGCTCGTCACCTGCAGGCGGAAGGTGTCGCCGCAGTGGAACGGCTGACCGTTGAGCGGCGTCAGCCTCACCCCCATGCTCGTCGGCACCAGCAGCGCCGTCCGGGCGTCCTGTCGCAATGTCAAGTCCATTCCGTTCCCCTCGTGTCGGTTGTCGTGGATGTGGTCATATCATGCACGACCGGCCCAGTTTAGTCAACGTTGGTCAACGTGGTCAAAGTTCAGCCGAATACTCTGGCCGGAATCCAGGCCATGTTGTATGATCCCCACGTCCTGTTTGGCGCGCCGCGGCTCCCGGCGTAAGGGCCCGGCGGCAGGGGAGAGGTACATCATGAAGCGCAGAACGGCTGGAGCACTCACACTGATCGCGGCGCTGGGCGCCGCGCTGCCGGCGGCGCCGGCGGCGGAACCGGCGGGCAGGAAACTGACGATCGGCATCTCCGTGCCGTCCGCGACGCACGGCTGGACGGGCGGCGTGGTCTGGAGCGCCAACCGGGCGAAGAAGATGCTGGAGCAGGAGAATCCCGACGTCGCGGTGATCGTCACCACCGGCGCGACGACCGCCGAGCAGGCTGACCGCATCGAGAACCTCATCGCCCGCAAGGTCGACGCGCTGGTCATGCTCTGCCAGGAACCGGGGCCGCTGACCCCCGTCTGCGAGCGCGCCAAGGCGCAGGGCATCTACCTGGTCGTTGTCTCCAATCCGCTGCTCAAGCCGGTGCAGGACCACTTCGTCAACGGCGACAACCGCAGCCTGGGCGAGGCCGCGGCCGAGGCCATCGGCACCCTGATCCAGGGCCGGGGAGACATACTGGTGATGGAAGGCATCCCCTGCCCCATCAACACCGACCGCGTCGCGGGGTTCAAGGACGTGCTGGCCGCCAAGTATCCGGAAATCCGCATCCTGGACTCGCAACCCGCCTGGTGGAACACCGAGAAGGGCATGAACCTGATGGAGATCTATCTGCAGAAACACCCAAAGGTCGACGCCGTCTGGGCCGGCGACGACGATGTCCTGATCGGTGCCCTCAAGGCCTACCGCAACAGCGGCCGCAAGGATGTCCAGGCGATGGTCGGCGGCGGCGGCAGCAAGCTGGTCGTCAAGCGCGTGCTTGACGGCGACCCCGTGGTCAAGGCCACCGTCACCTACTCGCCGCGCATGGTCGAGGTCGGGGCGCGCAAGGCGCTCGAGGGCCTGCGCAACGGCGGCAAGCCCCTCGACGGCGTCCGGGAGACGCTAATCAAGTCCGAGATCGTCACGTCCGCCAACGCCCGCGAGCACTATTTCCCCGATTCGGTTTATTGAAGGCGCGCCATGCCGCAGCGGATGATGAACAGCGAGCAGGTGGCCCGGTATCTGCACGTCGACGCGATGCAGATCAGCCGCTGGGTGCGCCAGGGAGAAATCCCCTTCGAGCAGGACGCGTCGCATCCGGTCTTCCGCCGCCGGGATATCGACGCCTGGGCCTCGCAGCGCATCCTGGGCATGCGCGAGAAGCCGCTGGCCTCCTACCACCGCGATACCGCGCGCCGGTCGCGGCAGGCCGACGAGGAGCTTTTCTCCGTCGGTCGCCTCCTCACGCCCGAACGCACCGTCTTTCCGCTGCGCTCGCGCACCAAGGCCGCCGTGCTGCACGACCTCACGGCCGTGGCCGAACGCGAGGGGATCCTCTACGATCCCGCCGACCTCGTCAGGAGCCTCGAGGCGCGCGAGGCGCTCTGCTCGACCGGGCTGGCCGGCGGCGTGGCCATCGTCCACCCCCGTAACCACGATCCCTACATCGCCAGCGAGTCGTTCCTGATCCTGGCGCGCGCCGCGCACCCGGTATGCTTCGGCGCGCCCGACGGCAAGCCTACCGACATCTTCTTCCTGCTGGTCGCGACCGACGACCGCCACCACCTCCAGGCGCTCGCGCGCCTCTGCCTGATGATGCTCAAGACCAGGTTGCTCGCCGACCTGCGGGCGGCCGAATCGGCCGCGGAACTCTACCGCCTCACGGTGCAGGCCGAACAGGAGCTCCTCGCCACCATCGGCTAGTCCGGCCCCGCCGCCATGCCGACAACCTTCCAGCATTGGCAGGAGTGGCGCAGGCGCTGCGCCGCGTTGCGCTGCGCGGCGGACACGCAGGCGGCGCTGCGGGAGTTCGCCGCGCGGCGCTTCCTGCGCTATGCGCGGGCGGCGCTCGGCGAACACGATGTGCAGCCGCAGATCCCCGCCCCCGAGGCGTGCTGGCATCTGCTGGAGAGCGAACTGGCGGCCGGACGTCTCCGCAGCGGCAAGCGCTACAAGGAGTGGCTCTTCGCGCGGCTCGAGGGGTCGCGCGACGCGCCCATCGACGTCATCCAGGGCGGCGCCTCGCTGCTGATGCGCACGGTCGTGCGCAACTGGGCGCTCCGCGAGGCCCGGCAGCGCCGCTCCTGCGCGCTCGAGGCGCCGGTCGGCGGTCACGGTAGCGGCCTGACACTGGCCGACCTGCTGCCAGCGGCGGCGAATGATCCCGAGGGCGCCGAGCTCGACCGGCTGGCCGCCGCCGAGGCCCGGCGACTCTTCGAGAACCTCCCTGAAAAGACGCGTCGCATCGTGCTCGCCAAGCAGCTCGGCCTCCCGCTCTACGGCCCCAACCTGCTGGCCCAACTGGGCGCCAGCCGCAGCGGGGTCAGCGTTACCTGGCGCAGCGTCTTCCAGACGCTCGCGCGCCAGGTGGCCGCAAACTATCCGCAGGAGCCGCGCGCGTGGCAGCTCAGACTCTGCCTGCTGGCGGCGCAACAGCTCGATCCGCTTATTTTCCGCTGGGGCAGCCTGGAAAAATCGGCCCGCGGTCTCTTCTTCATGGTGGAGCATGGCAAGCTGGCGAGCGCGCACGAGGCCGCCGGGGATGGCACACATGAAAACGCTTGAAGAAGAGCTTGGCCTGCAGCGGCAGCGCCTCGGCGAGTGGCTGGAGGCCTGGCAGACGCATCTGCGCCTCGAGGCCCTGGCGGATCCGCCGGAACCCAGGGCCCCGCCGGGAACGCAGGTCTACCCGCCGTCCGTCCACCCGCCGGAGGCGGCCGGCTCCGAATCTCCCGGCCATCCGCAACGCCTCTCCGCCGGCAGCATCGTGCTGCTGCCGCCGGACAACGACGCGACCCGCGCCCGGCCCGTCTACGTCACGCTGGCCGAGGAACTGCGCGGTGACCGCTGGCTGGCCGTGCCGTTCGGTCGCTTCCACGTGCCGTGCCTGCCGGGCGAGATGGCCACGGAACACGCGGCGGCGCCGCTGCAGGTGCTCTGCGCCTGGAACCGCGCGCCGATCGCGGCACAGCGCCTCCGCTGCGGATGGCTGATCGGGCGCCTCAATGCGCTCGATCTGCGCTGGCTCCGGCAGCTTATCGATCTGCCTCCGGGGCAGCGGCCATCCCGTGCCCTGGCGCGGCGCCTGGGGCCCCCGCTGGTCCACCCGCTCGACCCGCGGCACGACTACATCGAGGAGGAACGCATGATCTGGTTCGCAGCCGAGACCCCCTCGCGCTGCGGCGAGAGCGCGGCCCCCTACCACTCGGACCACGACGAAATTTTGCCGCAGGCCGCCGAAGAGGTGGACGACAACTACCGCGACAAGTCCTAGCCGCTACGGCTTGTCGGCGGTCAGCGCCTGCTTCAGGTGCTGTTTCCGCTGCTCGTCGACGATCACATCGATCTCCATCCAGACCGGCACCTGCTTCTGGAAGACGTCCGCGACCTCCGCAGGCGTCCACGTGCCGACGCCTTGCATGCGCTCCGCGAAGGCGTCCTGCTGCTGGAAGAAGGGCGTCAGCACCTGCTCCAGGAACACGGGGTCGCCCCGTGCGCCGCCCCAGTAGTCCCTGAGCGCGTCGCGGCGCGAGGTGTAGCGCCACCAGGCCTTGCGCACGAGCTCGCGGCGGATTTCCGTCGCCTGCTCCGGCGTCGGCGGGGCGAAATCGACCAGTCCCCAGCGTCCCGGCTCGTGCACTGTGCCGCCCCAGGTCGTCGAGACGGGCCCCCAGCGCATCGTCGAGAAACGCCAGGTCGCCTCGTTGCCCTCGATGAAGGGCAGCTTGTCGTAGACCGCCTCCCAGCCGACCGTGACCAGCGTGGCCCAGCCGCGCGGCAGCACGGCTGTATCCGCCTGCAGGCTGCCCGGACGGTTCTCCAGGTAGCGGTAGAAGCGGTGGGGCGTGTTCCAGTCGTAGATGCTCAGCTTGTTCTCGGCGAGCCTGATAATCCACTGGTAGTAAACCTCGTCCTTCAAACCCGGTGCAAAGTACATCTCCAGCGAACTGCCGCGGCGGCCGCCCTCGCGCATGATCTGCGCGATGTCGGGATCGTCGCTCCGGATGAACATGTGCCATCCGTGCGTGTCGTAGGCCATGGCAACGGCCGTCTCGCGCCCGCGCATGGCCTCGGGATCCTTCTCGGCGAGGGGACGCGCGGCGCCCATGTCGGCGGCCAGTTTGTCCGCCTCGCCCGAGGGATAGGGCAGGAAGGCGGTGTTGAGGTTGGCGGTATTGGCGACAAAGGCCGAGGCGGCCCAGGCGCCTGCGCCCACTGGCAGGTTGTCAATGAACCGACACGTATAGCGGTTGGGCGCATAGGCCGCCGCGAGCCGCGCGTCTATGCGCGCCTTGAGCAGCCGGGCGGCCGTGTAGGCGCGGGCCGACATGAAGAGGATGTTCGCGTCATTCAGCAGGGCGACCTTGGCCTGCTCGTCGCCCAGCGCGTTCCCGGCCAGCAGGGCGTCGAGCGCCTTTTCCGCGGCGGCCATGCCGCCGCCGAGCGCCGGGAGCGCGGCCCGTTGCAGGCTGGCGATCTGGCCGTCGCGCGCCTTCGTTCCCGGATGGGCGGCGACCTCGTCCAGCAGCGCCCCGAGGTCTTTGATGGAGCTCTCCCGTGCCTCCGCCGACCGGAGCCCCGCACAGCACCGGGTCAGCCCCTTCACCGCCGGGCCGCGCACACGGAGGTCGAGGTTGGTGATGCCGGCAAGCTG
>CAYRPP010000154.1:0-4989 GCA_964426115.1 uncultured Lentisphaerales bacterium
ATGTCGACTCGTCGGAAGTCGCCTTCAAGATCGCCGGCTCGCGGGCCTTCCGCGAGGCGATGTCCAAGGCGAAGCCCGTGCTGCTGGAGCCGATCATGACCGTGCGGATCACGATTCCCGACACCTTCATGGGCGCGATCACCGGCGACCTCAACCACCGCCGCGGCCGCATGCTCGGCATGGACATGGCCGAAGGCCTGCAGGTCATCACCGCCGAGATCCCGATGGCGGAACTCTTCCAGTACTGCGCCCAGCTGCGCAGCCTCACCGGCGGCCAGGGGAGCTTTGAGATGGAGCTGGCGCGCTACGACATCGTGCCGTCCCAGATCACGCAGAAGATCGCCGCCGAGGCCGCCAAGCAGGTTGTCGACCAGGATGAGTAGGTTATTGCCAAGCTCAACTGGTTTTGCTATACTTAATGCGTTTTTCGGATTTTGGCGTGTGCTAAAAATCCGGAAAGGATACGAAGGAACTATGAAGAAAGTCACGTTGACCCTGGCAGTTGTCGCAGCGATGGCCCTCCCGCTCATGGCGGAAGAAGCCACCACGAACAAGGTTGAGAAGAAGGAAGCGGCTGTCAAGTGCACGGACGCCTCCAAGGATGCCGCCAAGGCTGCCCAGCCCGCCGCGGCCGAGAAGGCCGCCGAGGCGGCGCCGGCCAAGTAAGTTCAGCACTTTTCTCCCGAGCCATGCCGCGTTGAGCGGCATGGCTTTTTTTGTTTCCCGCACCGCGGCGCCGGGTGTATTCTGGTCCCCATCCCCCCAGGGTCAACCTCATGCGTGTCCAGCTTGTCTCCCTCTGCCCGACCGACGCCGCCCGCGCGGCCGGCCGCGCCGCCCTGACGCCGGAACTGCTGGCGGCCACGGGGGCGCGCTACTCGCGCAGCAACGAGGGGCTCGACGCGATTCTCGCGCGCATCGATCCGCAGCGCCTCGACGCGTCGGTCGATTCCATCTTCCGGATGCTCGACTACGGCCACCAGTCGATCGCCGACATGGCGCCCGTGGCGATCTTCATCGATGGCGTCACCGCCTGGCTCGCCTATCTCGTCTGGTCCCTCTCGCCCCAGGCCGGCGGCCAGGAGAGCTCGACGCGCTATATCCGGCTCGCGCCGGAAGGCCTTCCCGCGCCCGAAACGCTCGGCCTGGCGCCGGACGGGCACGCGGCGTGGCGCGCGGCCATGCTGGCGGGCTTCGGGCACTACCAGGCGCTGGAGAACGGCTGGCAGGCGCTCGCCGAAGCCGCGCCCGGGCGCGTGCGCATACCCGCAGGCCTCCTGCGCGACACCGATCCAAAGGCCCTGCGCCAGGTCGCGCGCATGCGCCGCAACTACGCCTTCGACCGTGCGCGCTACCTGCTGCCGGCCGCCGTCCTCACCAACCTGATGCTCGTCATGTCGGCCCGCGCCTGGGCCGCGCTCTGCCAGCAGCTCGACGCCAGCCCGCTGTCCGAGGCCCGGGCCCTCGCCGCGGCCATCCGCGGCGAACTGGCCCTCGGCGCCCCGCGGCTCCTGCGCCATGCCGTCGCCACGGAGGCGGCGCGGCGTGGACAGGCCGACGCCTTCGCAGCCTGCGTGGCGGCGGCGCGGCGCGGCCTGCCGGAACCGTTGGCGCGGGAGACGGGCGCGTCCGACCATCCCGCCACGGCCTCGCTCGAAGTGCTGCCGCCGCCGGGGCTGAATCCCGCGGACTGCACCGCCGCCCTAAGCCACCACGACAACCGCTACGCATGGATCGGCGACGCCCTGCGCCGCATGGCGGTGCGCTTCGGATGGGAAGCCGTGGCCTTCGCCGAGATCCGCGACCTCAACCGCCACCGCACCGGCAGCAAGTTCTGCCCGCCGGTGCCCATGGGCTTCTATGCCGCAACCGACCAGTTGCCTGATCCGGGCGAACCCGACCGGGCGCACGCGCCCGCGGCGGCGCTGGAGGCGGCGGTGGACTTTGGCCGCGGCCTTGCGCGCCGGGCGCACGAGCGACTGGCCGCCGGGGATCCGTCCTACGTCTACTGGACGCTGCTTGGCACGCAGTTCCCTTTCGAGCACCTCACCACGGCCGACAAATTCATCTACGAGGCCGAGTTGCGCACCGGTGCCGGCGCGCATTTCCGCTACGCCCGGCACCTGCACGACGCGCTCGCCCTCTGGTTTGACCGCTTCCCCGAGACGCGCGCCTCCGTGCTGGAAGGCGCCGCCGAGCCCGAGTAGCGCGCGGGCGTTCAGGCGCGGAAGAGCGCGCCGAGCTTTTTGCCGAGCAGCAGGCTGCTGCCGACGATCGCCACCGTCAGGAATCCCATCGCCCAGAGCCCCAGTGCCGAGGCCAGGTGGCGTCCGACGCCGATGAGTTGGAAGAGCTCGAAGATTGTCTTGGTGATCGGATAGTACTCGATCTTCTGCGCCAGGATCAGGCTGTCGGAGACCTCGAGCATGCTGAAGGAGAAGGCCAGCAGCACGCCGGCGATCAGGTTGGCCGCGATCAGCGGAACAGTCACCTGCCGCAGCACGCGTGCCGGCGGGGCGCCCAGGTTGGCCGCGGCCTCCTCCAGCGTGACGGAAGTCTGCTGCAGACCGGCCACCGCCGCGCGCACCATGTAGGGCAGCCGCCGTACGGCATAGGCCACCACCAGGAAGAGCGTCGGGTTGACGCGCACGTCGAGCAGATTCATCAGTGCGGGCGAGGCGCGGACGATCTCGCGGTTGCCGAGCCAGTTGCCCGCCGAGAGGTAGCCGAAGGCCATCACCAGTCCCGGCACGGCGAGCGGCACCATGGCCAGGGCGTCGAGCAGGTGGCGCAGGCGCAGCGTCGAGCGCACCACGACCCAGGCGACACCCAGTCCCAAAAAGATGTTGAGCACGACGGCCAGGGAGGAGAAGGCCAGGCTGTTGCGGATGGCGTTAAGGGTCATGTCGTGACCCACGGCATCGACGAAGTGCTGCCCCGTGAAGGCGGTCGGCAGCACCGTCCGGTACCAGCCGCCGGGCGTGCTGATGCTCGTCAGGAGGACGCCCAGGTGCGGCGTGAGCGCCAGCAGGGTGACCAGCAGGAAGGGCAGCAGCACCAGCAGGCCGCGCCAGCCGCGGGTGTCGCGGGTCTGGGACGCGACGGTGGCCTTCCCCTGCATGGCGTACGCGCGTCCGCCCAGCAGGAAGCGCATCCCGAGGTAGAGCAGCACGCTGAAGCCGAGCACGACGGTGACCAGCGCGTAGGGGAAGGGGCTGGCGCTGATCTCCTTGATCTCGTCGTAGATCTGCACCGCCGCGCAGCGCGTGTAGTTGAGCATGAGCGGCGTGCCGAGTTCCGTGAAGCTGGCGATGAAGACCAGCGTGCCGCCCGCGAAGAGCCCCGGCATGATCAGCGGCAGGGTGACACGGCGGAAAATGGCGAAGCCCCGGCAGCCGAGGTTCGCGGCTGCCTCCTCCATGGCCGGATCGACGTTGGCGAGGGCCGCGCTGACATTGAGGTAGAGGATGGGGTAGAGGGCGAGCGCCTGGATCAGGATCACGCCGAGGTAGCGCGACCGCCCCAGCCAGTCGACCGGGCCGAGACCCAGCAGCGCGTTCAGCGCGCCGTAGGGGCCGAGCATCTGCAGGATGCCGATGGCGCCGACAAAGGGCGGCAGTATCAGCGGCACCAGTATCAGCGCGCCGAAGAGCCCCTTGCCGGGGTACCGGTAGCGGTAGGCGAGCCAGGCCAGCGGGACGGCGATCAGCGCCGCCAGCAGCGTCGTTCCCGCGGCGATGCCGAGACTGTTGAGCAGGCCCTCGGCGTAGACGGGGTTGAGGAAGACTCCCTGGAGGTATTTCAGCGTGAAAGCCCCGTTCTCGCGGCAGCCGCCGCCGATGACCTCGACGAGCGGCCAGACCATCAGCAGCCCCAGCAGGCAGGCCATGAGAACCAGGAGAATCCAGGCGGTACGGTTCCGAATCATGCCGTCCATTTCAACACATTGTTTTTGAAAAGGCAAACACGCGGTATTCGTTAATATGAACACTGAACCCTGAACGCTCAACGCTGCATTGGAGAGATTCTATTCGTAGGCATGAGCGGCCGCAGGATAGGCGCCGGCCTCGACGTCACGCTGGTAGTCCTGGGCGGCGCGCGTGATGGCCGCGCCCAACTCGGCGAAGCGCTTTACGAACTTGGCTGTGCGGTCGGCCGGCGTCAGGCCCAGCATGTCGTGGAGCACGAGGATCTGGCCGTCGCAGGCGGCGCCCGCGCCTATGCCGATGGTTGGTATGGGGACGGCGGCCGTGATGCGCGCGGCAAGCGCGGCGGGCACGCATTCGAGCACCATGCAGAAGGCCCCCGCCTCGGCAACGGCGGCGGCATCGGCCTCGAGCCGCGCCGCGGCTTCCGCCTCGCGTCCCTGAACCTTGTAGCCGCCGAAGGCCAGCACCGACTGCGGTGTGAGTCCGATGTGGGCCATGACCGGGATGCCGTTGGCCACCAGGTGCCGGATCAGCGGAGCGCGGAGCTCGCCTCCTTCCAGCTTGACGGCGTCGGCACCGGCCTCCTGCAGGAAGCGTCCTGCATTTTGCAGGCCCTGCTCGTCGCTAACCTGGTAGGACATGAACGGCATATCGGCGACCACCAGCGCGCCGCTGACGCCCCGGGCCACGGCCGCGGTGTGGTGCAGCATCTGCTCCATGGTGACCGGCAGCGTGGTGGCGTAGCCCAGCAGCGTGTTGGCGACCGAGTCGCCCACCAGGATCAGGGGAATGCCGGCCTCGTCGACCAGTCGGGCCATGGCGGCATCGTAGGCCGTCAGACAGGCCAGGCGCTTGACGCCCTTGCTCTTGAGTATCCGCGTTGACGTCCACTGTTTCATGGCGCAAGTATAACACAATCCGATGGGAAGCACAGTTGTTCGGCGTAGTCAACGCCCAAAGCTTAATGCTTAACGCCCAACGCTCAGTGCTGAACGCTAGAGGTCGGAGGTGACGGGGACGTCGCCGGTACCGGCCGCGGGGGGGGCGTCGCGGGTGGCGA
>CAYRPP010000155.1:0-4972 GCA_964426115.1 uncultured Lentisphaerales bacterium
GAAGGAGGGCGTCTCGCTGGCCTGCGACGAGATGGTGATTCCGCGCGACGCGCGGCAGACGGCCCTCGCGCACGCGTTCATCAATTTTCTCCACGAACCCGCCGTGGCGGCCAAAAACATCGCCTTCGTGTTCTATCTCTGCCCCAATGTGGCCGCCTACGCGCTGCTCGACGAGGAGACGCGCGGCGACGAGACCATCTTCCTTCCCGAGGCGGTCCAGGCGCGCTCGGAGGCCATCCGCGACCTCGGGGCCCAGAACGCCCTCTATATCCAGGCCTGGGATGCAATCAAGGCCGCCTCCACACGCTGAGGAGACAATGAATACTCCGTCGCAACCTTGAGTCTGTGACGCGCGTGTCAAAAAATCTTGTGCGCCGCCATTGGCTTTTCCATGCGCTTCCCTCACGCCCATTTGGCCAACCGTGGCCCACCGGGATATCGGGAGGGCGGCTGGCGCGCGCCGCCGGTCACGGCTGGGCGGCGGCGGGCGCGGGCGGCAGCAGGTTGGCGGCCGCGTCGGCGACCTGCGCCATGAAGGCGGCGCTATCGGGGCAACCGAGCACCGGGCTGGGGAGGCTGCGCCGGAAGATGCCGCCGTAGTTCTTCGACAGGATGCGCGTGTCGGCAATGACGACCAGCCCGCGGTCGCCGCGGTGGCGGATCAGGCGTCCGAAGCCCTGCCGCAGGCGCAGCACGGACGCGGGCAGCGACAGCGCGCGGAAAGCACTCTGGCCCTCCTGCTCGATCTGCTCGCAGCGGGCGCCCAGCACGGGGTCGCCCGGCGAGGCGAATGGCAGACGCGCGAGGATCACGCACGATAGGGCGTCGCCGACGACATCGATCCCCTCCCAGAAGGAGTGGGTGCCGAGCAGCACGTGGCGCTCCCGCTTGCGGAAGGTGCGCAGGATCAGGTCGCGCGAGCCGCTCTCGCCCTGCACCAGCAGGCGGATGCCGGCCGCCTCGAGCGCCGGGCCGGCCAGGCGGGCGCACTGGCGCAGCATGTCGTAGCTCGTGAAGAGCGCCAGCGTGCGGCCGTCCAGCGCGGTGCCCACCTGGCAGAGCAGGCTGGCCAGTTCCGTGACGTAGGAGCGGTCCTGATCCGTCGGATCGGGCAGGTAGGACGGCACGAGCAGGCGGCACTGGCGGACGTAGTCGAAGGGGCTCGGGGCGATGCAGGTGCGGAGGCGCGCGGCATCGACCAGGTTGAGTCCGAGACGCTCGCCGATGTAGGCGAACTGGCCGCCGACGCTCAGCGTGGCGGAGCAGAGGATGACGCTGCGGCGCGTCTCGTAGAGGTGCCGGGCCAGTTGCGGGCCGACCTTGAGCGGCGCGGCCCAGGCCTCGGCCAGCGGTTCGGGGCCGTGCGCGCGCTGCACCCAGAAGACGTGCCCGGCATCCTGGCCCGCCAGCACGAAGTCGAGATCGGCCAGCAACTGCGTCAGGCTCTGCAGGACGCCGGAGATATCGGAGGTTTCTTCGGCCAGCAGGTTGAGCTCACCGTCCTGGCTCTCGCCGATGAGGTCGGCCATGCGCCGGAAGACGGCCACCAACACGGCACCGGTCTTCCGGAAACCGGCCTGCGCCTCGCGGACGGCCCTCCAGGCCGCGGTGGGCGCTGGCGGCGGCGCCTCCGGCGGAACATCGGGAGCGGGAACGAAGGCGAACCGCGCGGCCTCGCCGCCGGCGGGCAGCAGCGCCCGGAGCGCGCGGAAGAGCGCGGCGCCGTCCTTGCGGAGCGTGTCGGTCGCCTGCGCGGCCTCGTCGATCGCCGCATCAAGGGCCGCGCGGGACTTTCCGCCAACCCGCAGGGCGCCGCCCGCGAGGCGTCGGCGGAGGCGTTCCAGCAGCCCGCGGCGCCGCCTGCCGTGCCCCGCGGCGAGACGGCGCGCGAAGGTGCCGAGGCGCGCGGGCGAGGCCTCGACCGAGAAGAAGCGCGTCGCGGCCTCCTCCAGGTTGTGGGCCTCGTCGAAGACGATCTGCGCGTGACGCGGCAGCGCGATGGGCGTTTCGGCGTCCATCTCGGTGAAGACCAGGGCGTGGTTGGCGACGACCAGGTCGGCGCGCAGCGCGCGCTCGCGCGCCTTCTGGACGAAGCAGCGCCGGTAGAAGGAACAGGCGTGTCCGGCGCACTCCTCGGTGCGCGAGCTGAGCTGCGCGGCCATGGCCGGATCGACCCCCGTGCCGCCCGTCAGCGTGTCGAGGTCGCCGTCGGCCGTCCGCGCCGCCCAGCAGATGACGCCCGCGAAGACGCGCAGCTCCTGGCGCTGCAAGTCGTACTGCGTCTGTTCGATCAACTGCGCGAGGCGGCGCAGGCAGAGGTAGTTGGCGCGCCCCTTGATGAGCGCGGCGCGCAGGCGCCGCGGCGGCTCGGCGGCGGACGCCCCGTGCCGCGGCAGAGCCTCCAGCATGCGCTGGACGGCCGGCAAATCCTTCTCGATGAGCTGTGTCTGGAGATTGCGGGTGCTGGTGCTGACGACGACCGGCACGTCGTTGAGGCGCGCCCAGAGCGCGGCCGGAAGCAGGTAGCCGAGGCTCTTGCCGACCCCGGTGCCGGCCTCGATCACCAGGTGCGTGCCGCTGTTGATGGCCTCGACCACGGCGCGGACCATCGCCAGCTGCCCCGGGCGCGGCTCGTAGTCCGGCACGCAGCGCGCGAGGGCACCCCCCTCGGCGAGGCAGGCGACCGCCTCTTCGGGGTCAACGGCGGTGCAGTCCTCCAGGCCGGGGAGTTCCGGCCGCTCGACGCGGCGGACAGAGGGCGGGAAGGAGGCTGGCCATTCGCGGACGGCGTCGGGGCGTTCGCCTGCCATCCCGGCAAAACAGCCGAAGAGCGCGGATGTGGCGGTATCGTCCAGTTCGATGGCGGCCTGGGCGACCATCTCGAGCGCCCAGCAGGGCAACGCCCGGAGGTCGCGCTCGCACTGCTGCCAGAGGTTCCATAGCCGCCGCACCGGCGGCTGGCCGGCGGTGTCGGCGCCGAGGCGCTCCTCCAGACGCTCGGCAGCCGACTCCGGGTGCAGCAGGCGGTGCAGGCCGTCCAGGTCGACAACCGACCAGGAGGCGGCCTCGGCGCTGCCGGCGAGCAACTCGCCGAGTTGCAGCGCGTCGTTCGTCAGCAGAAAACGGGCGGCGGCGGGGCGCTTGGGGGGATAGGCCTCCATGCCGCAGGCACCATCGTGAACCGGCGCGACCCAGACCGCCTGCGCCTGCCATGGCATGCTAGGCGACGCGGTGCCGGCATTGGCGGTGGAACGCGGCATGAAGTCACGCTCGCACTCTCGCCGCCGCCTCCCGCACTATGCGCGCGATGAGCGCCTCGTAACTCATGCCGTTGAGCCGGCAGAGGATCGGCAGGTCGGAATCCACCGGGTGGAGGCCCGCCAGCGGATTGACCTCGATGAAGCACGGCGCGCCCGCGGCGTCGCAGCGGATGTCGATGCGTCCGGCGTCGCGGCAGCCGAGCGCACGCCAGCACGCCAGCGCCAACTCAGCCGCCGCCGCCGCGACACCGTCGCGCGGCACTTGGTAGCGCACGCGATTCTCGTAGTCGGCCTTGGTCTCGTAGGAATAGATGGCGGCGCCGGCGCAGGGATTGGTGAACTCCACCTCCATCAACCCCAGCACCTCCGCCGCCGCGCCGACGCCGGCCAGGCCTACGGTGAACTCGCGTCCCGGCAGGTAAGTCTCGGCCAGCACATCCTGCCCGAAACGCGCCAGCAGGTCGGCGGCGGCCGCGCGCAACGCGGCGGGGGACTCGACACGCGAGCGCGCCGAGATGCCCTTGCCGGTGCCCTCGGCGACCGGCTTGACGAAGAGCGGATAGGGCAGGTCGACGGCGGCGGCCTGCTCCGCGTCACGGATGCGCGCGAAGGGGGCCGTCGCCAGGCCGGCGGCCTGGACGACCGTCTTGGACAGCGCCTTGTCGAGCGTCAGCGCCATCACCAGCGGATCCGAGAAGGTGTACGGGATGCGGTAGGCGTCGAGCAGCGCCGGCACCAGGGCCTCGCGGCCGCTTCCGAAGAGGCCCTCGGCGATGTTGAAGACCAGATCCCAGCGCTGCCCATCGGCCAGCGCCCGGACGAGCTGCTGCGCCGCGCCGATGCGGACGGTCCGATGGCCCAGCGCGGCCAGCGCCGCATCGAGGCCCGCGATGGTCTCGGGCTTGTCCATCTCAGCGGTCTCCTCGAGGGAGTAGCCCTGCGCGAGGTAGTCGTCGCGGAGGTCGTAGGTCAGGCCGATGACGAGCGGACGGGGCTTGGCTTGCATGACGTGGAAGATAGCGCAAAGCCCGGGATGACTCAACTTGAAACCATTGGGTCTTCACACCCTGACGGAAAACGACTAGAATCAAGCCCCGTAGTGGAAATTAGCCAATGGAGGACGCCGTGACGCGCGGCGACGCCATGCCGTTGACCGAACCATTGGACGACGTCAATGCCATCACCCAGGTTGTCAACCACACCATACAAGAGAGGTCTCAGGCAGTGAACCACAAAACCATGTTCGCGGCGATTCTCATATGCCTGGCGTGGTCGCTCTCCGCCCAGGTGGAAGTGCCGGCCCCGGAGCAGATGAGCGCCTGGCTCGCCGGCTACCAGGCCTTGTGCGGCGGGCAATCCCCGCTGGCCGAACACGCCCGGCGCCTAACGAACGCCACGGACAAGCAGAAGGCCAACGCCTTCCGCGTGGCCCGCGACGCCACCAACGCGACGGCCGTGGTCCACTACACGGTCCCGCCGATGAGCGAGACGCAGTATCTACCGGACGCGTATCCCTTCGACGGCGAGGCGGGCAAGCCGGTCCGCATCGTGGCCGCGCAGAACGAGTACGAACCCGGCTCGTTCGTGGTCTACCCGCTCCAGTCGTTCGGCAAGGTGGCGTTTGACGTCGGCGAGCTCAAGACGGCCGACGGCCAGGTGTTTCCGAAGGACGAGCTCGATCTCAAGGTCATCAAGGTCTGGTATCAGAACGG
>CAYRPP010000156.1:0-4972 GCA_964426115.1 uncultured Lentisphaerales bacterium
CGTAGAGCCGCGGATTGGAGGTCTCGATGCGCAGCAGGTAGCGGTGGGCGCCGGCGGCCCGCCAGCGCGCGTAGGTCTCGGCGCTCTGCTCGCCGAGCGAGAGCGTGATGCCCAGCGTGTCCCCGGCGCGCACCGCAATCGCGCGCAGGAGCCGCTCGATGAAGGCCGTGTGCGCCTCGGATTCGATCTCGCCGGACTGCAGCACGAGGGAGCCGTAGCGCAGGTCGAGGTTGCGCTGCACGGCCTCGAGGACGTCCGCCTCGTCGAGTTGGAAACGGTCCAGGGCGCGGTTGTCGCGGCGGATGCCGCAGTAGAAGCAGTTCTTGGCGCATACGTTGCCCATCTCGATGATGCCGCGCAGGCTCACGACCTTGCCGGCATGGCGCACCTTCACCTCGTACGCGGCGGCGTAAAGGTCGCGCCGCGCGCCGGGATCGGACTGCTCCAGCAACAGAACGAGCTCGTCGCGCGTCAACGCGAAGCGGTCGCGGACGGCCCGTGCCAGAATCTCGCCGAGTTGCGTCATCCGGCCTCCTCGATGATGCCGCCCCCCAGGAGCACGTCGCGTTGGTAGAATACGGCCGATTGACCCGGGGCGACGCCGGCGAGGCCCTCACCGCCGAGTCGCGCCTCCACCCGCCCGTCGCCGTGCGGATGCAGCATCGCCCCGGGGACGGGGTGGCCCGTCGAGCGGATCTTGATCTGGACCTCCAGCGGGGCCGATGGGGGGGCGATGGAGACCCAGCGGCAGTCGCCGGCGACAAGGGCGCGGCGGCGCGTGCGTTCGGCGGTACCGACCACGACCTCGTTGCGGCAGGCATCCACGGCGAGGACATAGAGCGGACGCGGATGCGCCACCCCGAGTCCCTTGCGCTGGCCGATGGTGAATTTCCAGAACCCCGAGTGGCGTCCCAGCACCCGGCCTGTCTCGTCGACGATATCTCCGGGCCGGTCCGGCGCGCCGATCAGCTCAGCGTGGTCGCCGCTGTAGAAATCCTGGCTGTCGGGCTTCTCCGCCGCCGCGATCCCGTAGCGGCGCGCGAGGGCGCGGACCTCCGTCTTGGTCAGCCCACCGAGCGGAAAGAGCTGGCGCCGCAACTGCTCCTGCGAGAGACGGTAGAGAAAGTAGGACTGGTCCCGGGCGGTGTCGCGGGCACGGAGGAGTCGGCAACGTCCCCCGACGACATCGGTGCGTGCGTAGTGGCCCGTGGCAAAACGGTCGAAGGGAATTCCGGCCGCCCGCACGAGGTCCGGGAGCAGGCCGAACTTGAGCAGGGCGTTGCAGCGCACGCAGGGATTGGGCGTGCGGCCGGCGAGATACTCGCCGCGGAAGTTGGCGAGGATGGCCTGCTCGAAGGCCTCGCCGCAGTCAAACGTGCGGTAGGGCAGGCCGAAACGACGGCAGAACGCTTCGGCGGCCTTGACGTCATCCGCCTCGCCCGCGCCAAAGCAGGCGTCGCGGCCGCCGCCGGCATACCGGCCCTCGCGCCAGAGCCGCATCGTGACGCCCGTGACCTCGTGTCCCTCGTCTTTCAGCAGCAGGGCGGCGACCGAGGAATCGACGCCGCCGCTCAAGCCGACAATGACCTGCATCGTGATTCGTGCATCCCTTCCGCGGACCGGTAAATATTACCCATCCTCGCATCCAAAGGCGCAGTATAGCACGAATTCCAGACCCGCGGTAGGGCGGCGTAAACCTTGTGTTTTCCCGTTGGGTGTGTCATGATTTTCAACTTTTCGCAACCGCTCGCGGCCGGCAGAAGTTCGGTCGGACCGCCGCGACGCGCCGTTTTCGGTGAACGATGTACCCTGTCTACAAGACGATTCCCCTGCGTTCCGCCATGCTGCTGCTTGCCCGGCAGAGCCATCTGCACGTCCTGCCGGACGGGGCCCGGCGCTTCCTGGCCTTCCTGTTTCTCAACGTCCTCTCCTGGCAGTGCCTGATCGGGACGGTGATGGTGCTGCACGCGCGCGCGCTCGGGATTGGGCGCGGCGCGGTCGGCCTGCTCTTCTCGCTGCTCTACTTCGCGGGCTGCCTCGGCGTGGTCACCAAGCCGTTGGCCGAGCGTTACGGATCGAAGCGCGTGCTGATGGCGGGCTGGACCGCCCGCAACCTCCTGGTCCTGCCGATCGTCCTGACGCCGGTTCTGTTCCACTACCGTGGCAAGGGCCCCGCCGCAGCCCTGCTCTTCGCGACGATCTCCCTCTTCTGCATCACGCGCTCGATGGCCGGCATCGCGTGGTCAAGCTGGCTGCACGAGATCGTTCCGCCCTGCCATCTGGGACGCTTCTACACGCTGGAGACCGTGATGACGCGCCTGCTGGCGGTCGCCTTCGGCGTCTTCGCGTTCCTGGCGCTGGGGCGCAACCCGCCGCTCTGGCGTTTTTCGGCCATCGCCGCGTGCGGCGTCGCCTTCGGCCTCTTCAGCCTGCGGCTGCTGCGACGGGTTCCGGGCGGTGGGCCGGTGGCCCGGAGCCAAAACCTCCTGTTTGGCGGTTACCGGCTGGTCTTCCGCGACCGCATGTTCCTGGGGTTCCTGGCCTGCGCGACGCTGGCCGGCGCGGTCTACATCGGGATGTCGCTGCTGCTAACCCTGATGCTGCGCGACCTGCTGGGCATCGGCGCCGGCGCCATCCTGCTGCTGACCTCCTTCGGCAACATCCTGGCCATGTTCACCTCCCCGCGCTGGCGGCGGGTCGCCGACAGGCACGGCAGCCCCGTGGTGATGGCGGCCAATGGGCTGCTGATCGCCGTCTGCCTGGCCGTGCTGGGATTCATGCGTGCCGGTCACGCCCCTTTGCTGCTGCTGGTGCCGGCCTGCGCCCTGATCCCGGTCGCCGAGAGCGGCAACTACGTGGCGGTCTCCCGGGGCTTCATGCTCCGGATGAAGCCCCGCATGCGCCATGCCTACAATGCCGTATGGAGCGCCGTGACCCAGATCGCCTCCGGCATCTCCGCCGTCTTCATCGGCTTCTGGCTGCAGGCCGGCGCGCCCGCGCACTTCCGCGCCGCCGCGTGGTGCTACGCCGCACTCATGCTGGGCACGATGGTGTTTGCGCTGCATCTGCCGGTTCCGCGGCGCGACTCCCCCCGCGGCGCCAGCCCGGTCTACGATCCGTCGCACCCTCTCCGTAGCATCGCGCGCGTGCTCGGCTATGTCCTGCGTCCGGCGCGGTCCGTCGCCCGTCTCCCGCCGGCCGGGTAGCCGGTCCGGGCGGCCATGGCGGCAACAGGCTGAGCGCGAGAGGCGGCGAAGGTCTGGCCATGGGCCAATTTTGCCTGACACCGGGATGAAAAACCGGCATCATACCGGCAACTGGAAACGTCGCCGGCCAACCACGCTTCGAAAGCGTCAGGCCGACGCTTGCCATCCGGCTTCAATCGCATGATGAGTCTCTGGCAGTCTGGATGCGCGCTGGCCGTGGTCGTGCCGCTGGGCCTGCTGGCCCTTCGGACGGTCGTCTCCCGCCCGTCGGCCACGTCTTCCCGCCGTACCGGCGGATGGTGCCGGGCGGCGCTGGCGCTGCTGGCCCTGGTCGGGGCCTGGTGGCTGCTGACGCACAGCCACGAAGACTGCTTCACCGGGCTCGACAACATGGCCTACCGGACCATGGCACGGGCCTTCGGCGACGGACGCGGATTCTTCGATCCCGACCCCGTGCTGCCTGCGCTTCCTCCGGCGCTGCGCCGCGCGGTGCTCTACCGTTCCGGCGCCGGCGCCCGTCCAACGCGCGATCTAGTCTTCCAACTCGATGCCCCGGATGGCCGTGCTACGCGGCCCTTCTTCATGCCAACACTTCCGCTGGCGGCGGCCGGCCTCCCATGGCTCGTGCCGGACCGCCTGCCGCCGATACTGGCCGCGATGGGCTGGTGGCTGCTCCTGATGGCCGGGGTTGCGGCGGGCGGAGGGTGGGGGCTCGGTGTTGCTTTGGCGCTGGTGCTCGTCACGCCCTGGCCGCTCTGGTTCGCGCGCGGCTTCTACCCGGACGGATCAGGCAGCCTCATCCTTGGCGGCATCCTCGCGGCAGTCGCCATCCGTCCCTTGGATCGTAATGGGGCCCGTCTGGCGGCGGGGTTCGCGCTGGGCTTCTCCGCGACGCTCCATCCCACCCTCCTGCTGGTGGCCCTGGCGCTGGCGGGTGTGCTGATGCTCGAACGGCCGCGTGCGCGCGAGACCGTACCGCTCGCCGGCGGGTTCCTGGCGGGGTTGGTGCCTTTCTGGTGGATGACACGCTCGATCTGCCATCCGTATGGCGACTGGACGCGCCTCCACCGCCTGGCCGCGCTGCTGGGCGCCACGCGGGAACACACCCTGCTGGGGGCGGCCCTGCTGCTGCTGGCGGCGCTGGCCTGTGCGGCACTGGCCATCGGTTTCCGTCCGGCAGCGCGCGCCCGCCTGCGGCGTCTGGATGCGTGCCTGCGCCCCTGGGGCTGGGCGGCCGCGACGCTCCTTCCGCTGCTGCTGATCGCCGTTCTTCCCGGAGGCTTGGGCGCGACGCTGCGCGCCGGAGCGCGCGCCGTCTGGAGCGGCATCCGCATCCCCGGCGCGCTGCTGCTGCTCGGCGGAGCGGCCGCGGTTCTGCGGAAGGGCCGCCCCGCGCGCGAACGGATCCTGCTGGCGGCGTTCGCCTGGTTGGCGCTCTTTTTTCTCTTCCTCAAGGGGCTCGAGGTGTCGGCCGGGATCTGGAGCCTGCGCCGCTTCCTGCCAGTCGCGCTGCCGCTGATCGGCCTGCTGGCGGCCCCGCTGGCCGCTGCCTGCGCCAGCTTCCGTACCGCTGGACAGCGCGCGGGAGTCGTAGCCCTGTTGCTGCTGGCGGGAACAGCCAACCTTGTCCGCTGGCCCGCGGCCTTTCTCGATGTCAGCGAGGCTGGCGCCACGGAATGGACGGCGCGCGTGGCACGGCAATTTGGCCCGGACCGGCTCGTGGTATTTGACTACTTCCCTCACAGTGTGCCTTATGCCAACACTCC
>CAYRPP010000157.1:0-4888 GCA_964426115.1 uncultured Lentisphaerales bacterium
CGCTCGACCGCGTCGCCTTCCTCTGTCCCGACGGCATCGACTATGTGCTGCTGTCGCTGGCGGTGCTCTCCCTCGATGCCGCCATCGTACCGATCTCGCCGACGCTGATGTCGGACGAGCGCGAGACGCTGGCGGAACGGATGGATGTCCACCATCTTCTAGCCGATGCCGCGGTCGTGCCGGATGCGCCCGGCGCGCTGCTGGCGGAGCTTCCCAGTGTGGCCCACGCATTCCGCCTGGCGCGGCGCACGCCGCGCCGGGCACCCGACGCGGAGTATGCCGCCATCCGACCGGCTTTCATCCGCTTCTCGTCCGGCACGACAGGCGCCAGCAAGGGTGTCGTGCTGGCCCACGAGACGATCCTCGACCGTACCGATGCCGCCAACGAGGGGCTGCGGGTCACCTCCGACGACGTGGTCGGCTGGGTGCTCTCGATGAGTTTCCACTTCGTGGTCACCATCCTCCTGTTTCTGCGCAAGGGCGCCACGCTGGTGATCTGCGGCGAGCCGATGCCCGGGGGCCTTGTCGGGGCATTGCAGCAGCACCCGGTCACCCTGCTCTATGCGAGCCCGCTCCACTACCAGATGCTGACGATGGCCGGGGCGCTGACGCCCGCGCATCTCGCGCGCGTGCGTCTGGCGGTCTCGACCGCCGTCAAACTGCCTGCCGCGGTGGCCCGGGACTTCCATGCGCGCCTGGGACTCCGGCTGACGGAGGCCTACGGCATCATCGAGGTGGGCCTGCCGTTCATTCACACGCCGGAAGCCGGGCCGCACGACGGGTGTCTCGGGCGGCCCCTGCCGGCCTACACCGTCCGCCTGGACGAAAACGGGGAGGTGCTGATCCGCGGCAAGGGCATGTTCGACGCCTACTTCTCGCCCTGGCAGCCGCGGCAGGTATGCCAGCCCGATGGGTGGTTCCATACGGGCGATGTCGGCGAGATCGAGGCCGATGGCAGCCTGCGGCTGGTCGGACGCTGCAAGGCCGTCATCAACTTCTCGGGCATGAAGCTCTTTCCGCAGGAGATCGAGGAGGTGCTCAACCAGCACCCCGCCGTCGCCGAATCGCTGGTCTACGGGGAGCCGCATCCGCACTACGGGCAGATTCCATGCGCCCGGATCGTGCTCCGCACGGGTGTTGCGTATGACGAGGCGGATCTGCGGGTCTTCTGCCGCGCGCGGCTCGCCACCTGCAAGCTGCCCAAGCACTTCTCCGTGGTGCCGGCAATCGAGAAGACCGCCAGCGGCAAGCTCCGCCGCGCCTGATGCCGCTTGGCATCACGCCGGCGGGACGGGGAGTCCGCACCGCGCGCGCGCGGCGCGGGAGTAGTCGCGGTGCAGGCCGTGCAGGGTGAAGCCCGTCCGCAGCCCGTTCCAGAGCAGGCGGAGCATATCCCGCGCGGGAACGCGGATGCGGTGAGACCGCCACGGGTTGCGCCGGAAACCGCGCAGGTAGAGCATGGCGAAATAGCGGTAGAAGGTACGCAGCGGCAGCCGTGTCGGCAGCAACGTGTGCATGCAGTCATAGAACGCGAAGGGATCGTCCGGGATGAAGCGGGCGCGGGTCTCCTTCCAGAAGGGTGTCCCGGGCGAGGGCGAGAGCACCGTGAAGGACATCTCCGCTGGCGCCAGGAAGTCGATCGTGCGGTGCAGCGCCAGGAAATCCTCCTTTGTGAAATCGGGGTTGACGATCAGTGCCGCGTGCAGCACGATGCCGGTCTCCCGCAGGATCTCGACGGCGCGCCGGTTAGTGGCCGGATCGACTCCCTTGTTGAACGCCTGGAGCGCCGAAGCCTCCATCGACTCCAGCCCCACGTAGACCACCTGCAGACCCGCCTGCCGCCAGAGCCGGAAGAGTTCCGGGTGCTCGCAGATCGTGTCGCTACGGGCCCAGCTTATGTACTGCTTGCTGATGCCGCGCGCCAACAGGAGCCGGGCGATGGTTTCGGCGCGGGCGGGGTTGATGAACATCTCGTCGTCGACGAAGTAGATATGCGACTCGCCAATCGCCGCGATCTCATCAACGACCTCCTCGGGACTGCGTTGGATGTACCGACCGTGCGCCAGGTAGTGTACTACGCAGAAGCTGCACCGCCGCGGGCACCCCACGCTTGTGCGCATCGAGGCCACGCGCGGAAAGAGTGTTGGCAGGGTCGCGCCGGGACCGGCCGACCAGATGCAGTAGTAACGGGAGCGGTCCACCAGGTCCCGCCGCGGCCGGGCGACCAGCCGGTACTCGGGATGCGGCGGCGGCGGCAGGGACGCCTGGGTGTCGAAGGCCGGCGTTCCGACCGGCAGCACGCCGTCGTCGGCCAGCGGGCGCTGCGAGTGCATGGCCTCCAGCAGACGGCGGAAGGCCACCGATCCCTCGCCGCGAAGGACATAGTCGAACAGGGACGGATCGTTCAGGTCTTGCGGCGCGATGCTGGCATGCACGCCGCCCACGACGATCCGCGTGCCGGGCAGCGTCCGGCGCACGACTCCGGCCAGATCGCGCACGGCCCGCGACTGGTTCGAGTAGCAGCCTAAG
The DNA here is from genome assembly GCA_964426115.1 of uncultured Lentisphaerales bacterium. Taxonomy (GTDB): domain Bacteria; phylum Verrucomicrobiota; class Kiritimatiellia; order RFP12; family JAAYLN01; genus JAAYLN01. Next base: position 2,530 of record CAYRPP010000157.1, read on the forward strand.
CCCACCACGTCCGGTCGTGTCTCCAGCAGTGCGCGGCGCAACGCCGCGAAGGGGCGCCGGCGGTAGGAGAGATCGAGAATCGCCACGCTGTCGGGAGGGTCGACGGCGCCGGCGACAATCTCAAGATCCAGTGGCTCCAGGTGGAGAAAAGCGTTGAAGCGGCGCGCGAGCGCCAGTATCACGTGGGGCCTGACCAGCAGCACGTGCATGTCAGAGCCCCGCCTCGCGCGTGTTGACCACCAGCCGGTAGCCGTACTGGTGATTGTCGATGCACATCGCGGTGGGAACCAGCCCGCCGGGTGTGACGCCATAGCCGCGGTAGGCGATGCTCCAGCGGCGCCGGCCGCCCTCCCGCCGTATCTTCTCGGCCAGGCGACCATCAGCCCAGGCGAAGCGGTATTCGGTCGTTCCGCTTGCATCGTCCACGGCGAAGACCAACCGACGGCGCCGGAAGGCGCCCGGCGTTCCCGGCGGGGGCGCCCAGTCGAAGTAGGCCCGCGCCAGGTCGTCCGCCACCGCCTGGGCCAGGTTGCCGCCGCGCGCCGCCAGCGCCGGATTGACGAACCGCGCCGTGGCCGCGCCATTTGTGGCGACGACATCGAAGATCTTGACTCCCAGCGGCGTCACGCAGGAGACGGAAAAAGCGCGCGCGGGGCGGTCGACGGCCACCAGCCCCAGCGCCGCCAGGCGGCGCATGCGGTAGACGAAGACCACCGCGTTCACCTGCTCGAAGCGCGGCGCCACCCGCGCGGCGAAACTGCCGGGAATGGCGTAGGCCGTAGCCGCCGAAGCCGGAACGCAGGGTGGGGGCTCGGGGAAGGGGAGCGTGGCGCAGCCCGTCAGCAGCGTTGCGGCCAGCAGCAAGTAGAAGTCGGCTTTCACGGGCGCTCTTCCTCCAGGTCGTCCCCGCCGCCGGGCAGGGGCGGGTTGAGCCGCGGCCACACCGTTTGCGCGGCAGGCAGCACCAACCAGGCGAAGAGATAGCCCGCCGTGATGCCGGACACCAGCATGACGCCGATCGAGAAGAAGGCGGGATGGCGCGCCAGCAGCAGCACGGCGGCACCCAGCACCGTGGTCAGGGCAGAAAGCGTCATCGCCAGCGCCATGTCGCGGCGCATGTGGCGCTGGTGGGCATAGACCGTGCAGATGCCGTAGTCGATGCAGAGTCCCAGGACTATGATGCCGGCGATCATGTTGGAGATGTTCAGCGGCAGTCCGCAGAGCTTCATCGCCGCTCCGCCCCACAGAAGGCCGAAGAGCGCCGGCACCCCCGCCAGCAGCACCATGCCCACGCGGCGGATCACCGCGACCGTCACCACCAGGATCATCGCCGCCGCCAGCAGCGAGATGCGGACTACCTCGTGCCCGACCGCTTCCGAGAGTTCGGCCGCAAAGGCCGTGCGCGACACGATGCGCAGTTCGGGCATCGACTGGCTTACCCGCCGTGCCGCCGCCAGGTGCTCCGTGTCGTCCGGAATGAAGGTAACGACACGCACCCGTCCGTCGGCGGCATGGATGAAACGCTCGCCCAGCGGTTCGAGGAAGCGGATCGGCTCGGACGCTTCGTCCGGCGGTGTCCGTCGCCAGGCGTCGAAGAGTTCCCAAAACGGCTGGAAGGCGCCGTCGGCGAAGCCCATGGGTCCGGCGGCGCGTTCGAGCGCGGCGCGGAACTCACCCGCGCGTGCGTCAGTCCAGAAGGCGGCCCAGCGTGCGCGCCGCGCGCGCCGCGTCTCGTCCGATGGCCGGATGGGCGCCAGGCTCGAGACCGATGCGGGCGCGAGGCCCTCGGCGAGCAGGCCGGCATGCAGGCGGTCGTTCAGGCGCAGTGCGGCGGCCTCGTCGCCGGCCTCGATGCAGAGCACGGCGGCGAGCGATTCGCCACCGCCCCAGATGGCCAGTGCGCGCCGCTCCTCGTCCAGCGTCTCGCGCGGCGTGCCGTCCAGACGCGTCACATCGGCGTCCATTTCCAGGCGCGCGACTAGGACCGCGCCGGCGGCGCACGCCGCGAGGGCCAGCAGCAGCACCAGCCAGGCGCATCTCCGCGTGAGGCGTGGTTCCTCCGCCGGCGGGCGGAGACGGTGCGCGCCGTTCACGGGCACGGCCGGACGGACGAAGGGCGGCAGGACCCAGAAGGCGTAGAATAGGGAGAGCAGCACCGCGATCGTGGCGAAGAGGCCCAGTTGCCGGTAGGCCGGCAGCGACGAGAAGCAGAACGCGATGAATACGCAGGCCGTGGTCAGGGCGCTGAGCGTCATCGGCAGTCGCACGCGCCGGAGCTTCTCGGCGGCCCGCGCGCCGCGCGACAGTACATAGGTGTGGATGCCGTAGTCGTCCGCGATGCCGACGATGACGCAGCCGA
>CAYRPP010000158.1:0-4829 GCA_964426115.1 uncultured Lentisphaerales bacterium
GGTGCAACCCGGACAAGCGCTACGGGCTGACGGTGCGCGTCAAGCAGTCGCTGGACCTGCGCCGCTTCCCGCCGATCCCGCGCGCCACGCGCACCTTCGAGCGGCTCTACAAGGGACGCACCGCCAGCGAGCGGGTCCAGGCGCGGCTGAAGATCTTCTGGGGCGTGGACGACGGCAACGTGGCCGGCGGCGCCGGCTTCCTCGCCTCGGTCGGCCTGGTGATGGTCGCCCACATCGGCCTGGCAACCCTGCTGGCCCGCGGTCCGCGCCGCGCAGGCCCGCTCGGGCGGCTGCGCCTGGGCAACATCGCCCAGGCGCTGCCCGAACGCCGGTAGCCCCCCCTGCATCCACGAGTCGCCGGACGGCCGCGCCAAGTGCGCGGCACGCTCCCGCGCGCCCGCGAACGGAGCACGCCCCCTCCCCGGGGCCGGGTTCCTCGCGTTCCGCCGCTCCAAGGCGTACGGCACGCTCAATTCCGGACGCTTCCCGAACGCAGAACCTCGCGCCACCCTCGCGCTCCCCTCGCTCTACGCGCACAGCGCAATCGGCTCGCAGGCGTCAAAATCCCTGCCGCTTGGCTTTGGCGGTGATTTCCGCTATCCTGTTTCTCCATGACGCAACCCTTGTCCCGGCCGCCCCGCCTGCGGCTGGGTGAATACTACTTTCTGGAAGGCCTCAACTCGGCCTCCTCCGCGCTCTTTCTGCTGGCGATCTACTTCTGGACGCACGCGCGCCTTGGCTTCGGCGACGCCGACAACCTGCTGCTCGGCTCGGTTCAGGGGCTGACCTACATCGTCTTCTCGGTCATCGGCGGTCGCATGGCCGAACGGCGGGGCTATGACCGCCACTATGCCTGCGTGCTGGCGCTGGCCGCGCTGGCCCTGTCGCTGCTGCTGCTGCGTCCCACGGCCCGCATGGCCTACATGGTCATCGCCCTCTACACCGTGGCGATTGCCGGTTCCTGGCCCGCGCTCGAGGCTGCGATCGCCCACGTCGCGGGGCGTTTCTCCACGGCGCAGCGGATGGCCTTCTACAACGTGGTCTGGTCGATTTCCGGCACGGCCGGAATCTTCCTCAGCGGCGCCCTCTTCCGCTGGCGGGCGGCGTCGGTGATCGTCCTGCCCCTGCTGGGGCACCTGCTGCAACTGGCCTGCATCGCGTTCTGGCGCAGCCGGGGAACGGCGGTCGCCGCCGCAAGCGCGGGATCTCCGCCTCCCGCTGCCGCACATGCCAGACGCTCGCCGCGCTTCCTGAAGGTGGCCTGGCTGGGCAACATGCTGGGCTACCTGGTGGTCTCCAGCGTCAGCGCCCTGGCGCCGCACATCGGCCAGCAACTGGGTCTCGACGCGCGCGTCAGCATCTGGCTGGTCTGCACGATGTTCCTCGCGCGCGGCCTCACCTTCGCCGGCCTGGGCGTCTGGGAGGGGTGGCACTACCGCTGGTCGCTGCTCGTCGGCTCGATACTCCTTATTCCTGTCGGCATGTCGGTGGTGTTCTTCGTCCAGGCGGTGCCGGTGGTGCTGCTCACCTTCATCGCCATGGGCTGGATGCTCGGGCTGGTCTATTCCTCCTCGCTCTTCTACTCGATGGACATCGGCACGAACAAGGGCGAAAACGGCGGCAGCCATGAGGCCATCCTCGGGGGCGGGCTTTTCCTGGGGCCGCTGGTGGGCGTCTTCGGCGCGCGCTGGCTGCCGTCGCTGGCCGGCATGCCGGCCTGGCAGGGCGCCCTGGGTGCGAAGCTGGCGATCCTGGGCTGCTACTTGCTGGTCGCCGGGTGCGGCCTGCTCGTGCTGTCAAGGCGGCGTCCGGACGCCGTCGCCGAAGCTGTTGAACCGGAAAGGCTGGCATCATGACCAAGAACGCGAATCTTCCCAAGGCCTCCGCCACGGCTATCGCGGGGCATCTGCGGAAGCTGACCGAGACGATCGGCGTGCGGCTGGCGGGTTCGGACTCCGAGCGCGCGGCGGCCGAATATCTGGCCGGCGCGGGCGCCGCGGTGCCCGGCGCCAAAGTGGCGGTCGAGGAGTTCCCGGTCTGGGAGCGCCACGTCACGCGCGAATCGCTCGACATCCGGATCGGCGGCCGGTGGCAGGCCTTCGGTTGCTCGCTCTTCGGCGCGGCCCCCTCCACCGAGGGACGCGTGATCGAGGCACCGCTGGTCTTCTTCGACACTGCGACGGGCTACCAGCGAGAATCGCTGGCTCACCTGAAGGGCGCGGCCGTGGTGCATTTCGGCTGCCATCTCGAGACGCCCGACCACTACCGGCGCCTGATGGCCGCGGAACCGGCCTTCCTGCTTTTCGTCGACGTTCGCTATCCCGGCGCGGTGCCGCTGGCCGACGGGCTCTTCCCCGCCTATGTCCACGCCCATGGCGCACTTCCCTCCATGAACGTCGCCTACCAGGACGCCTGGCGCTGGAAGCGCGAGGGGGCGGCGCGCGCCCGGCTCTGCGTCGAGGGGAGCCGGCGGGAGAGCCGCTCACAGAATGTCGTCATCGAACTGCCGGGACGCGATCCAGCGGCCGGCGTGGTCTATGTCGGCGGCCACCACGACACGCAGGCGGGCACGGTGGGGGCCGACGACAACGCGGTCGGCTCCGCCTCCGTGGTCGAGCTGGCACGCCTCCTGGCCGGCCGGCGGCTGCGGAGGACTTTGCGGCTGATCAGTTTCGGCGCCGAGGAACAGCTCTCCGTGGGCAGCGCCGCCTACGTGCGCCGCCACCGCGAGGCGTTGGCGCGCGAGGGGCGCTTCATGTTCAACATCGACGGTTCCGGCTCGGCCCTGGGCTGGCTCAACGTGATCTACAACGGCCCGGCGGGGCTCTCGCGCCTGCTGGCGCGGATCTTCCACCGCCACAATCTCCACTACATCCTGCAGCAGGAGGTATTGCCCTATACGGATCAGTTCCCGTTCGCGGCGGCCGGGGTGCCGGGCCTCTGGCTGAGCCGACCTAACTGCGCAATGGGGGTCTTTTATCATCACCGCGCAGATGATACAATGGAGCATCTTGATCCCGACCTCATCGCCACGCAACTCGATGCCGCCGCCGCCTTCCTGAAACAGGTGGCGGACGCGCAACCGGGCGCCGGGACATGGGAGATTCCGCCGCAGATGCGTCGCGAGATCGCGCGCGTCTGGCGCGACCTCTACGGGGGATGGAAAGGATTCACCTGAGGCCGTGCGGCCCGGGCGCGGGAAACGGACGTAAGTGGCGCTACATAGAATACAATCGGCGGCAATTCTGCTCCTGGCGCTGGCGGCGCTGCCGCTGCGTGGCCAGGAGACGGTGGCGTCGATCCGCGAGACGGCCTTCCGGCTCTTCGCCGGCGGCGAGTTTGACGAGGCGCTGCCCTATTACGAGCAGCTCATAGAGATCCAGGGCGGCAGCCAGTCGTCGCAGATCCAGGCCGGGATGGAGCGCGTCTTCTACAATGCCGCGATGTGCCAGTTCCTGACCGGCAATTTTGCCGCCGCCGAGGAGGCCTTTGTCCGCTACAACAAGAAATACCCGCGCGGCACCTATCTGCACGAGGCATACGTCTTCATCGCCGATGCCCAGCGCTTCGCCGGCCGGCTGGACCAGGCCGTCAAGAGCTACGAGGCCGCGCTCAAGCGCTTCGCCTATCCCGTAGACCTGCGCACCGACATACATGCCGCCATCGCCCGCTGCCATCTGGCCCGGGGCGACTGGTCCAGCGCGCGGGAGCCCCTGCGCAAGGCCTTCGAGTGCGCACCCGACTTCCTGCGCCGCAGCCGGGCGGCCACCCTGCTGGCGACAGCCTACCTCAAGACGCTCGAGCTCGACCCGATCTATCCCATGGTGCCATACCTGTTGACGCGCGACTCGCTGGCCGCGCGCTCGATCGCCTTCAACATGGCGGCGATCGAGGCCGGCGACGCACTCTTCGGCGAGGAGCGCTACCGCGAGGCCTTCTGGATCCACCGGCTGGTCTACCCGCACGACGAGGTGCAGAGCCGTACGGAAAGCTTCCTCGAGCAGCTCCAGGTCATGGTAGCCGAGGCGCAGCAGGACACGCCCGACCCCCGCCGTCTCATGCGGCTTCAGGAGTGGGTGGCCGATACCGAGGCCGAGCTGCAGGCGCTGCGCGACCAGGTCGAGAACTACGATCCCGAACTGCACTACCGCATCGCGCGGGGCTACATGGAGGCGAAGCGCTACCGCGAGGGCTGCGAGCTCTTCCTCTACCTCTACCGGGCCGGCGGCGAGGCGCGCGCCGAGGAGGCGCTCTACCTCGCGTTCGTCTGCGCGGCCAACGTCCCGCCCCGCGGCCGCGCCTACGAAATCGCGCGGCTCTACATGGACGAGTTTCCGGGCGGGGAGTGGTATGATGCGCTGACGCTGACCACGGGGCAGATGTACGCCCGCGAGCCAAACTGGCCGGAGGTCATCCGCCATTTCAGCGAGGTGCTGCAGGTCAAGCCGGGACACCAGGCCGCCGCGGAGTGCCTCTACCTGCTGGGCTATGCCCACTTCATGGAGGAGCAGTTCGAGCAGGCGCGCGTGCGGCTGATCGAGCTGCGGACGCGATTTCCCAAGAGCGACCTCATGGACGACGCGCTATACTGGAGCGCAATGTCCGCCATCTTCGCGAGCGACTTCGATACCGGCGCGCGCGAGTTCGAGGCGTTGCTGCAGCAGTTCCCCGAAACGCTCTACTGTACCGACGCCGCCTACCGCCTCGGTGTCTGCAACTATGCGCTGGGCGACTACGAGCGCGCCGAGCAGCGCCTGGCGGCCTTCCAGCTCAAGCACCCCGGCCATGCCCTGGCGGCCGAGGCGCAGATGACGCGCGGCGACATCGCC
>CAYRPP010000159.1:0-4803 GCA_964426115.1 uncultured Lentisphaerales bacterium
CGCCGAAGGTCAGCGTGTAGACGATGGCGTTGACCGTCTGCGCGTGGCGCTCGCGGAGCCGCAGGGCGCGCGACTGCTGTTCGTCGTGAATGTAGAACTTTATGAAGGCGGCCATGACCCGGTTGTTGACGCTCTCCCAGGGTACGTCGCTGACAGTGCCGCCGGCGCTGCGGATGGCCAGTGTCCGCGGTCCGGCCTTCTCGACGCTCCATCCGCCGCGGTCCTTGTAAGGCACTTCGCCCAGCCGCCTGATCAGGAAGTCGCGCAGATTCTGCAGGCACGCGACGCGCTGGACGGCTGTGGCCAGCGCCTGGCGTCCCTCCTCGTGTCGGAGCTGCCCCTCGATCGCGCGCAACTCGTGCAGGACCTGGGCGTACTGATGCCGCAAGAGGGCCTCCTTCTGCGCCTCGACGGTCGTCGCCACAAGTGCGACCTCCGCGCGGAGGGCCTCGCGCAATTCCTCCTGCCGCCGTGCCTCTTCCTCCGCCGCCTGCCGCGCCGCGGCCTGCTGCCGGGCCTCGGCCTCGGCGCGTTCGCGCTCGCCGGCCAGCCGGCCGATCTCGCGCGACAGGACCGCCAGCTTCGCGCGGACCTCATCGAGCGTCCGCGGCGCGTCCGCGCGTTCGCGCCCGACGTCCTCCTCCAGGCTTTCCAGCTTCCGCTGCGCGGCCTCAAGCTTGCCGAGGGTGTTTGTGGCGGCGCGGGCCGTGGCCATGACCGCGTCGGCCTCCTGGGCGCAGCGCCGCGCCCGGCTCAAGGCCTGCCTGATGGGCAATGCCTGCTGCTGGACATCTCGCGCCATCTGGGCCAGCGGCGGCAGGGGCTCCGGCGCGGCGGCGGCCTCGGGCGGCGCTTCCAGGGCGGCTCCGCCGTCCGGCGGCGCCTCGCCGCCGGGTGCCGCGGCCGCGGCGACCATGCCCGTCGCCGTTGCGTCCCCGGGGGCGGCGGCCGCGGCATCGCCCACCACCATCTCCGGTGCATTGGTCGCGGAGGAGTCGAGGTTGTCAAAAGCGGCTTCCGGCGCGGGCGCCGGCGCGGGCGGTTCCTCGAGGATGCGGGCCGTGTAGGCGCCGCCCAGTTCCTTCTCGACCATCGCCACGGCCTGCGTGACCATCGCCACGGCCTGCGTCTCGAATCCGGTCATGGTCTCCACGCCCTTCAGAATTTTTCCGTGCAGGGTGGCCATCGCGGTCTGGCGCCGCGAGATTTCGGCGCGTTCGGCCGCGATGCGCGCGGCAAGCGTCTTCTTCTGGTGGCTGCTGAAGGCCCACGTGCCGGCGACGCCGGCGATCGCCAGTCCGGCAAGCACCAGGGCCGCTATCAGGATGCCCTTAATCCATCGGGAGGATGGATGCTTGCCGGCGGCCTTGGGCACGACGGCGGTGTCCTGCGGCAGGGCCGGATCAGGAAACATACCGCGGGTGATGACCATGGGCCGCGTGCGCGAGGCGACCGGGCCGGTTAACCGTCCGGTGGCATTCGTACCCGGCATTTGCCGGGTGGCGCCCGGGGCGGCGGCCGCGGCCATGGCCGCCTTGCGTCCCTTGATCACGATGCGCCTGCCGGTCGGCGCCGTCGGCGCCTGCGGCTGCGCCCGCGCCAGGTACTTGCGCATGTCGCTCAGCAGCGAGCCGTAGGTCGGGTAGCGCATCGCCGGCTCGGCCTGCAGCATGCGCATGATGATGGCCGCGACCTCGGGATCGACGTCGGGGCGGTACTTCTCAAGGGGCTCCGGCGGCCCCTGGAGCCGGGCGCGGACCACCTCGAGCGCGTCCGCGCCCTCGAAGGGCGGATGCTGGGTGATCGCATGGTAGAGCGTGCCTCCGAGGCAGTAGATGTCGCTGCGGAAATCGACGCGCTGGCGGCGGACGCGCTCGGGGGCGATGTAGTAGGGCGTGCCCCAGATCTCGTTCTCGCCCTTGCTGGGCTTGGCGGCGATGCCGAAGTCCACGAGCTTGGCCTGGTTGCGGTCGTCCAGCAGGATGTTCTCGGGCTTGATGTCGCCATGGATCAGGTTGGCCTCGGCAGCGAGCTGCAGGCCATCGGCGATGTCGTGCCCGATCTTCATGACCATCGGGATGTCCAGTGGCTCGGGCGCGGCGATCATCTGGTCGAAGTGCATCCCCGGCACCAGTTCCATGACGATGTAGGGCTGGCCCTTCTCCTGGCCGAACGAGTAGATCTGCGCGATGTTCGGGTGGTTGAGCTTGGCGGCGGCCTGGGCCTCGCGGCGGAAGGTGGTGACGAACTCGGGATTGTCACCCAGGCTCTTGAGCATGACCTTGATGGCCACGTCGCGTCCCAGCGTCTCGTCGTGTGCGCGGTAGACGCCGCCCATGCCGCCGGTGCCCAGCAGCTCCGTCAGCAGGAACGCGCCCAGCCGCGCCGGGACGGTCACCTCGTTGCTGCAGCTTGGGCAGATGGCCTTGTTGAACGGGGCGATCGTGCTGACATCCATCCGCGCATGGCAGAAGGGGCAGATCATCCGCGGGACTGGGTCGTATAAAATATGGATGGATTCGGACATGGTGCAGGCGAGGCTTCTTGATTCTGACTGCCAATTTGCGTACTATATCGGTTGTTTTGTCACTTGTCAGCAGGATTTTCGCGCCCAGGAGATCCCATGCACCCGGTCTTCTTCCAACTCGGCCCGTTCACGCTGCACGCCTTCGGCGCCATGATGGCGTTCGGCTTCCTGGCGGCGCTCGCCGCCATGCGCCGCCTGGCGCGCGGCGGGTTCGGACACCTCACGGACGACCACCTCTCGCGCCTGCTGGTCTGGCTCATGGTGGGCGGCGTGCTGGGGGCGCGCCTAGCCTATGTCGCGGAGCACTGGACGAGCGAGTTCGCCGCCAGCCCCGGCTCCATCATCCGCATTGACCAGGGGGGACTCATGTTCTACGGCGGCGTGCTGGGCGCCGTCGCCGCGATCTTGCTCTTCGCGCGCGTCTACCGCCTGCACCCCCTTGAGATCCTTGACCTCTGCGCCGCCGTGCTGCCGCTGGGACACGCCTTCGGGCGGATTGGCTGCTTCCTGAACGGCTGCTGCCACGGTTTCCGCTGCCGTGGACCGGGCGGCGTGCGCTTCCCCGCCGGCTCGATGCCCTGGCGCGAACAGGTGGCCGACGGCCTGATCGGCCCCGAGGCGCCTTCCAGCCTGCCCGTGGTGCCGACCCAGTTGATCGAGGCGTTCGCCAACCTCGCCTTGTTCGCCGCCCTCTATATGGTCGCCCGGCGCCATCCACGGCGCGGACGGGTGAGCGCCCTCTACATGGTGCTCTACGCGGTCGTGCGATTCCATACGGAGATGCTGCGGGGCGACACCCGCCTGCAGGTCGGCGCCCTCTCGATCGGCCAGGTCGCCAGTCTGCTGCTCCTGGCCAGCGGAGTCGTCGGTCTCCTGGCGCTGCGGCGCGTTCCGCGCCGGGGCGGCCCGCCGGCGCCCTGAGGCCGCCTTACTCCGACGCCGCGGGCATGACGAGGAACCGGAAGTGGAATCAGACCGGCAAACGAGTGGAGAGACGGACGATACGCAGTCCGACGCTGCTTCTGGCGCCGCCACCAGCCGCCGGCTGACCGTCGACGAGGCCGGCGTCCGACTCGATGTCTGGCTGGCCCGCCGTTGCGCCCCGCTCTCCCGTTCCCGCCTGCAGGCGCTTATCGCGGCCGGGCAGGTGACGGTCGACGGGCAGCCGGCCAGCGCCCGCGCCATGACGCGTCCGGGCCAGCAGGTTTGCGTGAACCTGCCGCCGCCCGCGCCGGCCGAACCCCTGCCCGAGGCGCTGCCGCTCGATGTGGTCTTCGAGGACGCCGACCTTCTGGTCATCGACAAGCCTCCCGGTCTCGTCGTTCATCCGGCACCGGGCCATGCGGGCGGCACGCTGGTGAACGCCCTGCTGCACCACTGCGACGATCTCGGCGGGGTGGGGGGCGTCGAGCGTCCGGGCATCGTGCACCGGCTTGACAAGGACACCAGCGGGTTGATGGTCGTCGCCAAGCACGACGCCGCGCACCTGGCCCTGGCGGCGCAGTTCCAGACGGGGCGCGTCTGCAAGCGCTACCTGGCCCTCGTGCATGGCCGTCCCGCCCGCGCGCGGGGCAGCATCGCGACTACGATTGGCCGCCATCCGGTCGACCGCAAGCGCATGGCGGTCGATCCCCCCCGCGGCAAGCCGGCCGTCTCGCACTACGAGGTGCTCGAGCACTTGGGCGATTTCACACTTCTGCAGGTCCGCATCGAAACCGGTCGCACCCACCAGATCCGGGTCCACCTGGCGCATCTCGCCCTGCCGATCGTCGGCGATCCGGTATATGGCAGCCGTCCCCGCGACCGCGCGCTGGCGGCCTGTCCCTCACGGCAGATGCTGCACGCCGCGGAGCTCGCCTTCGACCACCCCTCCGACGGCCGCCGCCTTGTCTTCCGGCGTCCGCCGCCGCCAGACATGGCGACCTTCATAGAGGGCCTCCGGGCTCGGATCAGTACGGCCGGAAGACCACTGTAATCGTCGCCGTAATCGTCAACCGGATTCCCTCGTCCTCGTCCTCGATAACCATGCTGTGGGGACAAGGATCGGGACTAGGATCGGTTCTGCAAGCAACTCCAGGGCAGGCGGGAATGCCCGCCACACCTTTCCCCGCCGCCTGCGGGAAGGTGGTGTCACCGGCGCAGCGGTCACGCGAGGCCGCGGCGCGCGAGCGCCTGCTCGTCGAGTCCGAGGTAGTGTCCGATCTCGTGCAGCAGCGTGGTGCGCACCTCCTGCCGGAAGCGGGCCGGGGAGTCCTGCGCCTCGTCGCGCAGGTTCT
>CAYRPP010000160.1:0-4797 GCA_964426115.1 uncultured Lentisphaerales bacterium
CTCACGCCGTTTCCCGACGCCGAGGGCAAAGGCGCGACACTGCCGTGCTCGCTGCGCGGTTAGCGCGGCTTGGCCTCATACCATTCTAAACGAGTGGCACTATCTCAATGACTGGCACTCGATCCGCGGCACGGGCGAAGTCTACAGGGAGGCTCAGCTCGCTGGCGTAGGCAAAGCTGTTATCCGTAACAAAACCCGGTGCGGCGGTGATGTTGCAGTTAACTCCATCCTGGAGGTCGGGCGTCCGCGCACGTGGAGTTCGTCGAGCCTCTGTTGCAACAAATCGAGTTCGCCGTAAAGGTCGCTCGCGACACGGTTCCGGCAACGACGTCAACGCCGGAAACCTGTGCGCCGCCGTTGTTGGCATCCATGAGTTTCATGTTCGCGACGAAAGCGTCCTTGTGCGTAAGCTTGAAGAACGGAGGTTTCTCGATAAGCCTGCTTCTGGTGGCGATGGTGGTGTCGCTGTCCGCGCCGATGACGCGGATGTCATCGTTCAGCGTGACTGACGGCTCGCTGCCGTAATTATACGTGCCCGCGGCGACCATTACGTCCAGCGGCGCGGGGTTGTTGGTGACAGCGAAGCGAATGGTTGCATACGGCGAATCGGCGGTTCACCTACCCTCCGCGTTGGTGCCTATGTTGGAGACATAGACTACAGTCCGCGAATCAGCCGACGCAATTGCCGAAACACCGAAGACGAGGGCCGAAATGACGAGTTGCTTCAGTTGCATTGTGCGCTTCTTTCTTTACAGCGAAATGTCACCTCAACCAGATCAGCGTGTGCGCGGTCTTCTGGCACTCGAAGGCTCCGATGTCGGGTGTGCCGACGAGGCGCGGACGACCAAAAATGTCCTTGGAAGAGGTGGTCATCCAGGGAAGGCGGGCGCCCTTGCTGACGAGCCTAGAGGCGACGTGCGGTGTGTAGTCCTGCGGGGTCGCGACGAGGTCCTTGAAGTCATCGGCGGCGCAGACGTAATTTTGTCCGGCGAGGCCGTCGGGGATCGCGATCTCGAAGGCGCAGCGGCCAAAGGTGCACTTGGCCTTGACGACGTCGCTGGCAAAGGCGACGTTGCTCGCGCCGTCCAGGTTACGCGAGCCGTGGAAAACGCAGTTCGTGCAGGCGACGGATGTCGAGTCGGCAATGTAGAGGCCGGCCGGCGATCCGCTAAATAAGATGCTGCACTCGGCAAGCGTGACGTTTTCAAGGCGGAGACGCACTCCGGCGCCCTCGGACATTATCGTGTTGCCCTGGCCGGTTGAGCAGTAGCACCTGCATTTCGCAACGAGCGTGTTGCGGACGAGGAAGTCGCCGGTTCCGTACGCGCAGAGCGCGGAAGCTTTTGAATAGGCGGATCCCGACGCGACGTTATTGGTGATTACACAGTTCACGACCGCCGCTCCGTTCTGGCAGAATACCCCGCCGCGGCGGTAGTGTCCTGTCAAGGCATTGACGGTGCAGTTGACTACGGAACTGTCCGCCATGACGCTGCCGTCGCAGAGCGCGATGACGCCGTCGGCGCAGCAAGCCTGCGTCTTCCATCCGTCGATCACGCAATTCCGGACAACGGCGCCGCGTCGGGCCCAGACCGCGCGCCCGCCTAAATATAATCCGCTCAAGCGGATGACAAGCGTGTCGAAAACGCAGATGTCGGTATCGATGTAGAATAGCGCCTCGCCCGGCTGGTTGCCGGCGACACTGCCACCGTCGTAGTGGCTGTATCCGACTACCGAGCCGGAGAAGGTGACGCTGCCGCGCACGCCGCTAAGCGCGGTTATGCGGACCGGGGTGTCGATCACGGTGTTGCCGATAATACTGTACGTGCCGTCGCCGAGGGCGATCACGGAAAGCCCGAGGCCCGCGGATAATGCGTCGCGGGCGTGCTGCAGGGCCCTCGTGACGGTCGCGTACGGCGCGGAAACCGAGCCGTCGCCGCTTTCGTCGCTGCCGGCGGCGGATGCGTCGGTCGGCTCGACGACGTTGACGTTGACCACCTTGCCGAAGACCGGCTTTATGACGCGGCTGCCGTCGGCCGTGAATTTCAGCTCCGGGTTGGCCGGATCGACCACCTCGGCGGGAAGGTCGCCGCTCCAGCGGATGAACATATAGCCTTCGGCGGCGACAGCGCACGTGGAGACTGGCGTTCCGGGCACGGAGGGAATCGCGGCGGGGACGGCGACGCCGTTGTCGAAATCAGAGAGCAAATAAGTCTTGTCTGTTCCGTCCGTAACGAGAACGGAACGCGACGAGTCCGCCAATACGACCCTGCCGTTGGGGAGAACGGCACTGAGCGAGAGGTTATAGAAGCCGGGGCCGAACGTGCGCGTGAAGCAGTCGCCGCAGGTATCGTTCGTCACGGTCGCCGCGCCGGCGCTCCGAAGTTTCCAGACGAAACACGAGCCCTCCGTGCCGTAGCCGGAAAGACTCGCGGTAAAGGTGACATTGGTGCTGTTTTCGGCCTCTATGTCGTCCGGCTCGACAATGGCGAGGTCGACAACCGCCTCCCCGACGACGATTTGGCGCGAGTTTGCCGCGGCCACGCTCTGACCGTCGTATTCCGCCTCGAGCGACAGCTCATAGACACCCTCCGCCAGAGTGCGCTGGAACACCGTGCCGTCGTATGTCACCGTGACCGGACCGCCGTAGCGGTCGGTTCCGGTCAGTGTCCATGTAAATGTAACATCAGCAGCGGGTGCGCCGGCGACCAGCGCGTTGAAGGCGATGTCGGCCGGTTCCGGCGTTTCTGTGTCGGGCTCGTAGATGGCGCATTGGAAAGCGGGGTTCTGGCACTCGAAACAACCGATGTCCACCGGTCCGCCGTCATAAAAACGCGGGTTGCCCGCGAGGTCCGTCGCGTTAGTCGCCGAGGACGCCGCGGTCTCCGTTCCGCCGTCAATCAGCGGAAGAGTCTGCGGAACATAGTCTCCGCCACCCGGGAACGGCGCGGTGTCGATCGCCACATTTCCGGAGCCGGGAAGGTCCGCGGGGACGGCTGTCGTGAAGGCGCAGTTGACGAACCCGCATTTTGAGACGAGCGAGGCCGGCAGGTTGAGGTCGGACGCGCCGTTTTTATTGCTGTTGCCGTAGAAAACGGAGTTTGTGCAGGCGACGGACGCCGCGTTCATGATATTGAGGCCGCCAACGGAAAGACCGTTGTAATCCTGGCAGTCGGCCAGCGTGACGTTCTCAAGCACCAGATTCATGCCGGCGGACTCGCATGTTATCGCGCCGCCCCTGCTGGCAAGCGTGTAGTCCGCCGATCTGTTCGTCTTGCACTTCGCGACAAGCGTGTCGCGGACGGTCACGGTACCGGAGCCGGTGGCGCAGATTCCGGAGCCGATCGTACGACTCGACCCGCCCGCGGTGTTGTTGGTGATAACACATTCATCGACGAAGGCGTTGTTATAACAGAATACCGCGCCGCGGCGGAAGTGCCCGGTCGCGGAATTGACGGAGCAGTTGATGACGGAGCAGCGTGTCATGACGCTGCCCGCCTCAAGACCGACCACGCCGTCGATGCAGCTTGTCGGCGTTGACCAGCCGACAACCGCGCAGTTGCGAATTTCGGCGCGGCTTCGCGCCCAGACGGCGCGTGCGCCCTTAACGCCGGACTTCTCGCGGAAGATTAACCCATCGAGAACGACGCCGTCGGCATGCAGGTAGAAGAAAGACTCTGTCGCCGGGGCGGAATTTATGGTCCCGTTATCGTAGTGGCTGTATCCGACGACGGTGCTGACGAGCGTGACGGAGCCGCGTCCGTCGCGGGATCGGATCGTCACCGGGAAGTCGATGGTGACGTGGCCGTTGGTGTAGGCGCCGGGATGCACCACGACATTGAGTGTGTCGAACGGATTTACGGCATATGCCGTCTGCGCTACCTCGATCGCGTTTGTAATCGAGGCGAAGGGCACGGCCTCGCTGCCTGTGCCGGTACCGTCGTCGCCCGTGGTCGCGACGTGAAACGCGAGTTCGGTGGAGAAAACTGCGCCGACGGAGCGGGGCTGCGAGAAATCGAGCGTGATCGTTTGATTTTCCGCGAGCTCGGCGGGAACGTCGCCGATCCAGCGCAAAAAATGCGCGTGCGCGGTCGGCGTGGCGGTAATCGTCAGCGTCTCGGCGGGATCGGCGCTCCACGCGAGGTTCGTCGAGACCGTGCCGCCCGTGGTAACCGTAACCTTGATGCAGTTCTCCGTGCGCCAGAGCCACTCGGCGCGGGCCATGCCGTCATGGCTGTAATTGTACGGGAAGGATGTAATGACTGGAGAAGTGTTGGTGACGAGGCCGGAGTCCGGGTTTACGAGGCTTACGACGAGCCCCGTGCAGCATACGCGAAAAGTGTCCGTGAGGTTCGTGTAGCCCGTGCCGCTCGCGGGAACGAGAAGGAGCGTGTCGCCCGTCACAAGGCCGTTGGTCACTCCGTAAGGCGGCGAGACGGCGCCGTAGTTGCCCGGCGAACCGACGATCTCAAGTGTTGTCGATCCATTGGAAGCGGGCTGGTCGTAGGCGTCGATGTATATCGTCGTCACCTGCGCCGCGAGATGCGCCGCGAGTGACATCCAGACGAGCGCCGCGCGACGCCAGGGTTCCAGCCGCCGGACAACATACGGCCTGTGGTGGGTGAACACACTGCTTGCGACTGACATGTCCGTCATGTTCGCATCTCCGTTGGTAACCGTTCACGGCGTCTCTTTGCCACGATTCCGCCCGCCGCATGCGGAACCGCGTAAAGCTTGGCACCGATCAAACCCAACACCGAGAAATATAGCCTATCCGGCCCCCGAAACGCCAGCGGAAAA
>CAYRPP010000161.1:0-4796 GCA_964426115.1 uncultured Lentisphaerales bacterium
AGTGCGAGCCGTCGGCGTCCTCGCGTATCTCCATCTTCCCGCCGAAGACCTCCGGCTTGCTGCCGACGTCGAACCTGGCATAGTCCTCGTAGACAATGTAGTTGTCGATTTCGGCGAAAAGCGATGATACTTGACAAAGAGCGAGCGTGAATAAGATGTAGTAAGACTTCATTGTTTTACCTCTTTTCTAAGAGTTGAATGGCCCGGAGGGAGTGGACGTGCAAATTGCATTTGCACGGCTCTGCTGGTTCTGCGGGCAATTGGAAATTGTCCGTCCACTCGCGCCGCGTCGCTCCGTAGGGGCGTTCACTGTTGATAATCCTGGTTTGCTATCGTTCCCAAGTCTTTGATCCTTATAACTCCCGACACTTCCTTCATCTCTGCAGGGCTGAGCGCCTGGCGGGTGAGGGTGATGTAGAGGCCGGTGATTTTGATGGGGTACGTGATAGGGGTTTTAGGGTTGCTGAACCAGCGGGCGCCGAGCGACTGGTTGAGGTGCTCTTTCACGCCGATACCGTCAATCGGGAATCTGATGAAGCGCCAGCCGGTGAAGGCGATGTAGGTGTCCGCGCCGAAATCGTTCCATTGCCCCTCGGACCGGTGAAGGCGTCCTTCGGTGTCCTGTATCTCGAAACCGATTTTGCCCCAGCCGCCGTCGCCGTAAACCCACATTCCGATCTCGTCGGGCGTACCCTCAATGGCAGTCGGCTTCTTGAACTGAATCTTCGTGTACTCCGTCTCGAACGCCTTAATCTCGCCTTGCTTGACGAGCTTGACCTCGACGCAGTCGCCGCGTTCCGGATCCTTCACCTGTTTGAACTCGAACACGCCGGGCAGACGGTACATGTCGTCGCCGTTCAGATTGCGGATGCCGCCCATGACGCGGAAGCCGTCGAGCGAGTCAAGCTTTTCCGCCGTCTTGAACTGTTCCGGCGGTTTGTTCGCGACGGTACGGACGTGACGGACGCTTGTCGCGGACGCCGATGTGACGAGATAGCGGGGGCCGGTTCCCACGCCGAACTGGAATTTCCCGCCGGCGCGTTTCGCGGTCTTGCCGAGAAAGTCGATCTGCTCGATCTCCGTCTCCTCCGGGAACTCAAAGGCGAGTACCGCCTCGCCAACCGGCACCCAGCAGGCGTACGCGAATTTGTTGTCCTTGCGCTTGAACTC
Organism: uncultured Lentisphaerales bacterium; assembly: GCA_964426115.1. GTDB lineage: Bacteria > Verrucomicrobiota > Kiritimatiellia > RFP12 > JAAYLN01 > JAAYLN01. The sequence continues at coordinate 1,171 of CAYRPP010000161.1, forward strand.
CAGTGCGTATGTCGTGTCTGCGCCGGTGTCGATAATCTGCGGACTGAACTCGATACGGTCGAGGGCGCGCGTCATGGCCGCCATCGCCGAGAACAAAGGTTTCGGGTAGTGCAGCGGATAGCGCGAGAGCATGCCGTCCGTCCCCCAGACTGTCTGCAGATAGCCGTTAGCGACATCGCTCAACAAGACGATCTCGACATAGTCGTAGCCGTGAGCGAAGCCGACAAGGGCGTCGCGGATTTTGTATTCCGCCTGCATTGTCATGCCGAGAAGACGCAACGGACGTGAGGTAAACTCCGCGCAGCCGGTGACCGGAATGTTGTAACCGAAGTGCCGCGCCACCTCCTTGGCGAACCATGTGCCCTGCGTGCCGCCGCGCCACAGGCGTTCGGGAATGCAGCCCTGTCCTGGAGTCTCAATGCCAATGTAGTCCACCAGCTTCGGATCGTATCCGTTGCGGAAAAGCATTGCCATCACGCCGCTGGACGAGGTGTTGTTGCCATATACGAGTTTGACGTCCGGATAGTGTTTGCGGAGAAACTTTGCGGCGATTGTCGCCCTCTTCACAAGGGTTTTCTCCCGTTCTCCGGCCTCCGGCGGCGTTTTGCCAAGCAGCTCTTCCGGCATCGGGTCGCCGTAGGACTCGTGCAGGATGCGCACCTGTTTGCAATCCGGAAAAGCCTTGAAAAGCGGGTCGAAATACTCGGCAAGCATTTTCTCGGCCTCCTCGGGATTGTCCAGAGGGTAGTTGGATCGGTTCGTGGGGTTCGGGATCTGCGGTAGCGTCATCTGATACTTTTCCACCGCGGCTGCGGCGGCTGGCGTCATCTTGTTTAGCTGAAGCGACGTCTTGTGGATGCCCGCCTTGTGCATTATGTTGAAGCAGAGCTCGGGATCGGCACAGGTATGGTGCGGGCCGCACCACCAACCGCACCCGAAGGGAGACTCGGCTTTCGTCGCCTTGCGCGTGTCGGGGCCCGTTATGGCGAACATCGCCTTGTGCGTGAGAAACAGCGAGTTGGTCTTTCCGATCTCGTAGAGCGCGAATTCGATGTAGTAGTGTCCGATCTCATATACGGGCGGGACGATTTTTATGTCCTGCGTCTCGCCGCTTTTCATCGTCGCCCAGCCCTCGTCGTACTTCAACCTGTTCCGGTTAGAGTCATAAACGGTCCAGGCAAGCTTGTACCTGCCGGCACGTACGCCGGTGATCGACGCGGTCATCTCCGGCTCTTCCGTCACGAAAATGAAAGCGGGAGCGGCGGACGAGAGGCGGAATTCCGCGGGCGCGCGGCGGAGGGAGAGGCCGAAAACGTTGACCGCGCTGACGACTCCGGCAACGGGCTTTAGCGTGCCGGACATATACGCGCCGACGTTTGAGTTGCGCCGCGCGAAGATCTCGACGTCGAGATACGGAGCGATTTTCTGCCGGCTGGTCGGATGCGGATCCTCGTTTATAATATCCAGAATCTCGCCGGAATCGAGAGGGAAGTAGCCGAGGTAGAGCGGGATCTCGGTCTCGGAACCGTCCGCGGCCTTGTGCTTGACCGTGCCGACCTGCTTGATGTTGTCGGGCATCGGCTCGCCCTCTTTCGGGAAGACGATGTCGTCGTGGATGTGGCCCTCGCCGCGTCCCTCGCTGCAGAAACGCGTCACGCGCAGTGTCATGGCGCGGTCCTTCGCGGGATCGGGATCGAGCGCGAAGAGGACCGCCGCCTGATCGTAATAGGCGTTCGGCACGCTCGTGATGAACGCCTCGGGCAGACGCTCGAATGCGGTGCGGGAAAGGTTGCAGTCAACCTCCAGAGCCCAGATTCCGCGTGTTTGTTCGGCTCTCCCGATGTCCAGGCTATTTGCGGGCGTGAGAACATGGAGCGGAACGCCCTCGACGGTCTGCTCGCCGCCCGGCAGAGAAACCGTGTCGTTCGACATCGCACCGGAGTTTCCGATGAAGGAGAGATCGGCGACCTCCCACAGTTCCGACGTGTGCTTGTTCCTGTATTGTCGCGACTCCTCAATATTCGGAAGGCTCGTGCCCGAAAATGCGACCTTCTTCAGGTGGTTGTCTCCGGGAAAGAACGCCGCATATTTGCCATCGATATAGAGCTGGATCCCATCCGTAACGGCGCGGAAATCGAAAAACATCCGGTAGGAGAGCGCGTTCGGCATGTCCCTCCACGTCTCGTAGTATTTCAGCTTCAGATCGTCGGTGTAGCGGTATGTGTTCGGGCAGACGAAGTAGTCGATGCCGAGACCGCGCATGGAGACGACGTGATTCGTGAAGACTACCGGACTCAACAGCTCCGGAGGAATCTTTGACGCGGGCAGCTTCCACGACGGCTTGAGTGGCGTGAACGTCTGCGGTTTGAGCTCGATGGTAAAATACTTCGCCGCACCCTGCTCCGTGACAACATCGACCCGGATCGGCTCCGCCGAAGTCATTGTCAGATAGAAACCCGCCGAGTCCGCCATCTCAATCTCGGCCCTTTGGACGGGCGGTTTCGCGTCCGCCGCGATCACGGCCGTCATCCCGGATAAAAGGGCCGTAACTGTCAGCGTTGCCGTGAGTCGGCGTGATTTGTCCATTGCCTTGCCCGATATTTAACCCACAAGTTCCAGATAGCCGTAGTCGCGGAGGAATAGCATCATTTCCGTGTACGCCTTGATCTTCGCCTCGGAAAGATGTATAGCCTGCTCGAACTCGGCCTCGCGGATGAGCTGTGCAAGGTTCTTTTTCCCGTCCATGCTCGTGAAGATGTTTGCTGTCTCGTCGTAGATCGGAGAGCCGGGAAGCGGTCGGATCTTGTCACGCGGAACGCGGCAGAGCTCGAAGATGAAGCCCGGGGTCAGGCGCTTGAAGACGAGTGTCGCCGCATAGTCGCGGGCGGGAGAATGAATCTCTTCAGCCTGAGGTATCGCGGCTGTTTCGTCATAGCGGAGCTCGAATTCCTTTCCAGGCATAAATCTTCCGAAGTCGGCGAACATGCGCTGTTCACGGGCGACGAGGTGCTTGAAGAAGGCGCCGTCGAACTTCTTGGCCACCATCAGCGCACGTATTTCCTCCAGGCGGGCAGGAAAAGCGGCACGCAGCGCCTCGGCGTATTCTTCGCGCGGGTTGACCATCATCGCGAGCGCGGTGCCGTTGAATGCCGCGCTCTGGCGGATGATGCCCCTGTCGAGGAAGTCCATGTCCTGATATGAGTTATGCCAGTAGTGCGGGCTGCGTTTGGAAATCGCCCAGAAGGTGGGAACGCCGATCTGCGGGTCGGATAGGAGCATGTCATCGGAGGCGAATCCGAGTTTAGACTGCCTGATCTCCTGAAACTTCTTGTCCTTGGCTGTTATTTCGTCCGCGAGGTGGCGGACCATGAGGTTTCCGGCGAACGGTGTGATGCTCTCGCTGAGCAGCATGTAGCCGGGCCGGGACATGGTTGAGTCGAAATTCATTCCGCCCAGCACACGGTCGAGATGCTCTCTGGAGCACTTGGAGGCGTATGCGGAGAATCCGAAACACTCGAGCGACATCACGAGTCTGAGGGTATGGCGGTTGCCGCCTTTCTTTAGCAGACGTCGGGCGTTCTCGATGAGCGTCATCACGCCGAGCGAGTCGTCGTCGGCAAGAGGCT
>CAYRPP010000162.1:0-4770 GCA_964426115.1 uncultured Lentisphaerales bacterium
GCTGACCTACGATCCCGTGACGCTCAAGCCCGGCCTCTTCAAAGGGCTGGCGGTCTTCGAGTACGCCCGTCGCCTCTCCGAGGACATGCACCGCCGCGGCAAGCTGCTCTTCGGCAACGGGGTGCCCTACCGATTCTCATGGCTCGCGCAGCTCTTCGACATCATGGGCACCGAGAGCGTGTGGCTCGACGAGCATGACCGGTACGCGCCGCCGCCCGACAGCCATCTCCGGGCGCAAGCCCTACCTGATGCTGCAGAACACGCGCTTCAAGGCCTTCGATCGCACGATGGTCGAGCGCTACCTGCAATACTGCCTCTTCTACGGCATCTACCCGAGCATGTTCAGCGTCGACGCGGCCTCGGATCCTTACTGGGCAGATCCCTCCCTCTACAATCGCGACCGCGATAGCTTCCGGAAGTTCCAGCCCCTGATTCGCGAGGTGGGCGAGGCCGGCTGGCAGCCGGTGACGCGTGTCCGTTCGGACAACCCGGAAATCTTTGTCGAGCGGTATGGAGACGGCACGGGTGACAAGGTGCTGGTCACGCTCTTCAATCCGGGCTTGGAGACGCAGCGCGGCACGCTCGCTTTCGAGATTTCCCTCGGCGCCACCGCAGTCGAACGCGTGACCGGCGCCACCCTCGCGCGCGATGCCGCCGGGCGGCTGGCGGTCGAGGTGCCACCGCAGTCCGCGCGCGTGCTGGCCTTCACGGCGGGCTAGCCGGACGCCACTCGATCCGCGCGCCCTCCAGCGCGGCGAGGTCGAGCCAGCCCGCCTGCACCTCCAGCGTCTGGCGGGCGCGCAGGCCGCCCCAGACCATGATGCGTCCCGGCGGCACGCCGGCGACGCTCCGGAGCACGCGCCCGGCACCGTCCATGAAGATCAGGTCCAGCGCGAAGCGCATGCCGACCGTGTGGATCGCCCGGCAGGGTACGATCAGGAGTCCGTGCCCTGCGGGAAGCTCGCTACGCCCCAGCAGCCCCGACATGCGCTCCCAGGGTAATGCCGTTCGCGCCACGCGAGTTACGACGCACCGTTCCCCGCACCACAATGACCCCTGTACCATGAGATCGGCCGGCGCCGCTACTTCGTGGTGGCGGGGGAGGGGGCGGGTGCCGCCGTCGGCTTGAGCGCCGCCAGCTTCTTGAGGTCGAGCTTGCCGACGATCTGCTTGACGGCGTCGAAGCTCATGCCGAACGCCTCGACCTCGACCGCCACGCGGTCGCCGGTATAGATCTGCACCTTGGACGACTTGTCCTCCCCGTCATACTCCTCGAGGGCCTTGAAGCCGGCATAGGTGGCCGTGCGGCGGAAGCCGTTCTCGGTCTCCTCGTCGACGTCCTGCATCGTCACGGCCATCTTGGCCAAGGCGCCCAGTCCGCCGATGTCCGTATACTGGACGGAGAAGCTCGCGTCGCCCTCGAGGGCCTCGAATTCGGCCTTGGCGACGACCACCTTGAAGCCCATGGCCGTGTTGCTTTCGGTGCCCGCCTTGACCCGCTTGAAGCCGGCGACGGCGTCCTTTTCCGGCAGCAGCGCCCGGAGTTCCTTGGCGTCAACTGCGCCGGCGGCGGCGCTCTTCTCGGCCGCCTGTCCCAGGGCGGCCATCGCCTGCGCCATGGCGGCAGCCGTATCGGCGGGAACCTCCTGGCCCCGTGCCAGGCCCGCGCCAACCAGCCCCATCATCATCGCCAGCAAAGAACGTCTGCACTGTGATCTCATGGTTTCTCCAAAGGTGCACCCCGTGCGGCATGCACGGGTTGAGGGAATATTACCGTGACGAGCGGTTCTCGTAAACAGGGATTTGGACTGCACTTGGGCTTGGAAAGCATGGAAAGCATGTTGCCGGAAGGACAAGAAAATTGATACATTTGCCTTGCGTTTTAAGCCTTGTGTCGCGGGGCGCTGTCAGGATGGCTGTTCGGCAGATGGTTTCGCGGGGCGAAAGTCATAGACGGGAGGCCGACTTTGAAGGCTAGGCTGGTTGTGTTTCGTGACGGCAGGCAGGAACTCTGCGTGCCCATCTCCGCGCCACGCGCGGGCATTGGACGAGATACAGGCAACCACGTGCAATTGACCATGCCCGAGATCTCGAAGCGGCATGCCATTGTCGAGTACGGCAGCGACGGGTGGCGGATAAGGGATCTGAACAGCCGGAACGGTCTGTTTGTCAACGGCGCCAAAGTACAGGAGGCTAAACTCAAGGATGGCGACCGGCTGGCGCTAGGACCCTACACCCTGGTCTTCGAAATCGAAAAGGCCCAGCACACCTACAAGCCTGTGATGGAGATCGATGTCTCCAGCAAGGCCGCGCAGCAAACCATGCAGACGCCAAATCGGCCGCGGTGATGCCGGTGGTCGGACATAGCCTCGATCACACCGCCAGGGATGCCGACACGGGCGGCGATCGCGCAGGGCGCACTCCCCAGCGGGGGGCCGCCGGCCTGGCGGTTTTGCCGCCGACACGCTGGAGTGTGGTGGCCCGGGCGGGCGGAACGGGCGAGACGGCGCGCGGCGAAGCGCTGGAACATCTCGCGCGCCTCTACCGCCCCGTGCTGGTTCGCCACCTGGTCTGCCGCATGCGCCTCCCGCCGGACCGGGCCGAGGATCTGGTCCAGGAATTCTGCGCCCGGAAACTGCTGGAGCGCGCCGTACTCAACAGGGCCTCGCCCGTCCGCGGACGCTTCCGTTCGTTTATTTTCAAAACTTTCGTCAATTTCGTGATCGGCGAACTGCGCCGCGAGCGGGCGGTGAAACGGAGTCCTGGCAGCCCCAGCGCTGCGCGCCTTGACGATCTTCCCGCCCTTGCCGCCCCCGGCTCAGCGCCGGGAGCGGCGTTCGACGCCCTCTGGGCGCGTCAGGTCATCAGCCGCGCCGTGGAACGGATGCGCGCCGAATGCCTCGCCAAGGGGCGGCGTAGTCTGTGGGAGCTTTTCGATGCCCGCCTGCTCAGGCCGCTGCTGGAGCAGGCGGAGCCGATCCCCTACGACCGCCTGGTCGAGCGTTTCAAGCTCCGCTCGCCCTCGGAAGCCTCCAACCTGCTGATCACCGCCAAACGCATGTTCCAGCAGGCGTTACGGGAGATCGTGCGCGAGACGGTGGCCGATGCTGGCGAGGTCGAGGTGGAGATACGGGAATTAAAACGCATCTTGGCACAGTAGCCTGGAGCCCGCGGTCGCCGCGGGTTGCCCGCCGGGGACCTGTCTGCCGACAGGCAGGCGGCGGGCTCCATTTTTTTTCAGACCGCCGCGCAGGATCGTGGCAGAGATTGCGTAGTAGCTTATGACAACGGCTGCGCAAACCCGGCGGCCGGGACCAGAATATAGGATAACCGACATGCCAACTTCTGAAGTACAGCGTGGCGCCGACCCCGCCGCAAGCCTGTTCGACCTGGACAACCACACGGACCGCCTCTGGCGCGACGAAGAGCTGGGGGCTATTCTGCGCCACCAGATGACGGCGCCGCTGCAGGTCGATCTGATCAACCTGGAGCGGGGGCTGGCGGTCAAAGTGCGCAACCTGGCCGAGTCGCAGGGGCTAACGCTGAAGAGCTTCGGGGACCTGCTGGCCCACCCGCACCCGCCGGTCGAGCTGCTGAAGGTGACCAAGGACTTCGCCAAGGCGTGCCGCCTGAGCCCCCGCGGGGCGCTGCCGAAGGAGATCGCCTCGGTCCTCTACTTCGCCAGCATCGCGGCGGCCATGGTCCGCTGCCGGCGCCGCATCACCGGCCTCTCGGACGCCGACCTGGCCGACGGCCTCCGCTGGACCCTCGCCCGCCCCTGGCTCGACGCCCCAACCCGCACCCTCCTCGAGGAAGCCCTCGCCCTCCTCACACCTTCAGCGTTCAGCGTTGAACGTTCAGCGTTAACCGTTTCCGGAGCCCCCGCATGAACGACACCGACCCCACCCTGCCGATGGCGCACCCGCCGATCTCGTCATCGAGCGACATGCTCCCCCGCGACACGCTGCTGCAGCGGGGCGCCTTCGACCCGCCCGCCGCCCCCGGCACCCTCGGCCGTCTCGACCGCTTCGAGATCCTACGCCTGATCGGCGAAGGGGGCATGGGGCAGGTCTACCTCGCCCGCGAGCCGCTCACCGACACCCAGGTGGCGATCAAGATCATGAAGCCCGACGCGGCCGACGATCCCCGCGAGGTCCACCGCTTTCTGACCGAGGCGCGCCACATGTACCGCCTCGCGCACCCCCGCATCCTGCGCGTGCTGGAGGTCTCCGACCGTCCCGCCGGCCCCTACTACGTCATGCCCTACGTCGCGGGCGGCAGCCTGCTGGCCCGCTGCAAGCCGGGCGAAACGCTGCCTGAAACCGAGGTCCTCGCCATCGCCCGTCAGGTCGCCGAGGCGCTGGCCCACGCCCACGCCCATGGCCTGATCCATCGCGACCTCAAGCCCGGCAACGTGCTGCTGGACAAGGATGGCAACGCCTACCTGACCGACTTCGGACTGGTCCGGACACTTTTCAACGACTCGATGGTCGACGCCACCGCGAGCCATCTCGAAGGCACCGCGCCCTACATGTCTCCCGCCGTGGCGCGCGGCGAGGCGGAGGACACACGCTGCGACATCTACGCCTTCGGCGCGCTCCTCTACGAGCTGCTCGCCGGCAAACCGCCCTACACCGGCCGCACGCCCCAGATCATCCTCGACCAGGTGCTGAAAGGCCCGCCCGCGCCACTGCGCGAGGTCAACCCCAAAGCCAGCCCCACCCTCGTCAAGATCGCCGAGGGCTGCATGGCCCGCGAACTCCGCGACCG
>CAYRPP010000163.1:0-2573 GCA_964426115.1 uncultured Lentisphaerales bacterium
ATAAATTACTTTCATATGTGAAAATTTATATACAACTAAAAATAATTAACAGTGATAAAAACATTAAGGAGCCATCCCAAATGCAAATAAAAGTAATATCAGGAAGGGACGAGATCCCTCTATTATTACCCAATGAAAAAATTGTCCATATCGGATTTCGACCGTCCAACGCTGATATATATAGTGTCTGTGAATCCTGCCCGAAGATTGAAGCCATTCAAGTTCCGCCGTCGTATTTTGTCAGTATTTCCAAATCTATTCAAATATTTCTCAGAATGCAGAAAATACAACTGTTAGAGGGAGATGTAGGAGGGCACAGGAAAGATCTGCATCCGTACTATGTGGTGCCTGAGTACATCACTGAAAAAATCAAAGAACTTAAAGAAGACGGAACAAAACCGGACGACATTGTGAAATATGTTTCGCGGCTGCATAGAATGAGTGAACCCCTGGCGGCTTATGTTGTGCAGTCCATCAAAATCTAAATTTCTTTACTCTTTTAATTCTTTTTTTTTAATCATATTTTCTATGCATAACTATATATATTATGCATACCATTTGTATAGTATGTCAAGGCCCAAAAAGCAAATCCCTTTAAAAGATGTAAAAATAAAAGGGCTGAAAACATTTATTAAAGAAGGTAAAACACAAGAACAGATTGCAGAGTATTATAGAAAACATGATATAAATGTAGATCAGGCGACTATAAGCCGACGAATAGCAGAAATAAAAACGGTGACTGACGATGATAAAACAGACAAAGAAAAGAGTAAAAAGACATCACTGTAAAAATCTCGCAAAATGACAATAATAATCCAGCCTGCCTCCTCCTCAGGCTGGTCATAATGCCCTTATATATCAGGTGGAAGATGTGCTGGACAGAGGCTTCAACGATAGCTTGTAAGTGTGGTGCACCACATGACCCAAGAACGGTGACAGGTTAAAAGACTGTCTTTGAGAGCAATGAACTCACCAGCGGACGCAGGTTCGAATCCTGCTGAGGGCTATGAGGTGATATCAAAAAAAAGAAGGAGCCACGAAACAAAGAAGAACAGACCGGGAAACACGAAATCAAATCTATCTTTGAGGAAAGCCCCCATTTTAAGCCAATGGGGGTCACAGTGTCCATGTAGTAATAAATAAAACACGGGTTAAAATCCCGGCATGGGCTAAGTATTTCTCTGAAAAAAATAAAAGTCTGTAGCCATATAACAGACAAGAACACACACATATATAACCGACAAATCCTTTGAAGAAAGCCCCTACTTGTGTATAGTAGGGGCGTATTATTCTTTTTAAACAGTTCGGAGCCAAAAAGAATGTCAGACTGTGAAGATTGTTTAGAGTATAAATTTTTGACTGTTTTGAAGCAGAACGCAGAATACCTTAAGAGTATCGCGGAATCGCTTAAAATTCTGGCAGCTAAGCCAGTCCCAGGAATAACCCTTGAAGTGTCTCCTGAACTCCTCGATCAACAGGAGGATGTTTGATGGCAGGATATAATCAAGCAGCTGCGGTAGATGCTCTTATGGCAGCGGACAAGACCGAAAAGAGGTTTTGTGGTTTTTGCGGGAAACCTTTCGACGTCGAGATTGAGAGCGGGGAAAGTAACTGTCCAGAGTGCAGGGAGGACTAAATATGACCCCGGAAGAAATCAATACCCGGATGAATATCTTGTTAGGTCTTCGCGGATTTTCAATTGTGAAATTGACCGACAAAACTGCCCTGTGGCGGCTGCTTTCAGATGATGAGTTAATCGTAGATGTCACATTCCCTCCAAAATTGTGGGAAGTCAAGCACAAGGGGAAATCATGTGGAATTGAAAGCGGAGAAATCCCCGGCCCTACAAAAAATATGATAGACGCGCTTATAGAGGACTTTGAGGCGGCATGTAATCAGGATGTTCATCCCTCCGAGAACTCTGAAGAATATAAAATTGAGTCCTTTGAAGAGCCCGAAGAATATCCCGACGATGAGACCCCAAGCAGGATAAAACTGAGTGATGAAGATCTTATCAAAAAACTTGATGAGATTATCATGACACCCGGCCAGATGGATAAAACTTTGTGGGTGAAATTATGACCCCGGAACCGCTCTGCATGATTGAAGTACAGGACGGGCTCCTTGTATCAGATGACAAAGTGATGATGAAAGCCCGGTGTCCTGAACTGTTCCCGGAAAACATACAGGCATATTTCCAAGACAAGGAAAAGATAAGCTCAAAAAAAATTGATTTTGGGATTCATAAGGTACGAGTAATCACGGAATCAAGGCGGGCCATGTATGATCCAAAATTGATTTTGTATGTAAAGTCATTGGGAAAAATTGAGTATTACCTCTCAAACGTGAAGCTGCCTTGCGAGGAAGGGGAATATTACACACTCTTTGCGAAATATAAGTATGGGTGGTGTGTGGTTGCGCCGTTGGAGGGGTGACAAGGTGGCTACAGATAACCAATACAGCACCCCTCTCCTTGCATGTGATCCCAAAATCAGAGGGACTGCAATTTGTCACACTAATGGAAAATGTTCTCAGTGTGGGTTTGCACAGAAATATGAAAATCCCGAAGAAGT
>CAYRPP010000163.1:2673-4734 GCA_964426115.1 uncultured Lentisphaerales bacterium
GAGGTAAGGACGAGGGGACGCAGGCAGGGGGCTTATTAAGTGGCTAAAAATGATTATTCTCGAGCTCCCTCTATAGAACCGGATTTCCAAAATGCAAGAGTAATCAGTCAGACATTTATTAAAAAATACTGTGAAAATCTGAAATACATTGATAATAGTTTTTTAAATTCAGATAACAGAGGATATAAAGGATTTTCACTTGTAGGGCAGCATAGAGTTTCAGGAAAATGGAGAATTATTAAGGTGTGGGGGTATTGGTAAGTGCCTCCTAAAAAAACAATTCAAGAATATGTAACCGAAATAAGAACACTCCATAAACAAATAAAAAAATTCCCTGAGCCAAAAACGGATAAGCAAAAAGAAGAACTCAAAACGCTTAAGAAACAGCTTGATACTCAACTTAGCGGCTGGATTAAACGATTAGACATTACCATTTTTGTTGCACAGAATGAACAATATCCCTGGATGCCTGAAGAATTCAAAGAATTTGTTCTTACTCCGATGAGGCCGTATGATGCTAAAAAATGGCCGTATTACCAAGTTGGAGACTACCAGGCTTATTTCAGTGGCGGCGGGGTTTCCGGCTGGATTCCTATTTTAGTTGAGAGGAAGGGCGGGAAAGAAGGAAGAAGCGGACCGCATGACCTTTATGGAACACTGATAAACCCTGAACGGTGTGATACTTTTTATAGGGAGATTGAAAGGTTCCGAGCAGATGCCCGGTTTAGTATGATGATAGTTATAGCTGAGTGTACGCTTTCAGAATATTTACTTTATACTCCTCTTTTCAATGGAAAAAAGCGTAACGTAAATCATATAGGGGCTTCGCCTGAGTCCCGCGGTGGGAAGATAGATTCACTCTATATTAGAGGGGTTCCTGTGCTGTTTGCAGGTACTAGGATATTGGCGGTAACACGGTATAAAGGGCTTTTAAAGGGTTGGTTAAGACTTAACTATGCTTGTATCTTAAAACTCGATATAGAGCCTTACGATGACCGTGCGGAACTCCTTAAGAAGAAGGCAGCAATCGAAGAAAAAAGAGCACTTATTGAGGCAGAGTACCAGGCGGTTTGTGGGGCATTGGGAGCGGCAAGACACTTTCTTTAATCCAGTTCTTCTGTATGAGGTTGTGTAGTGGAGATAGAAGCATAAATATACCTCAAAAAAAGAAAGAAATTATTGATTATAATCTCTTTTCAATCCGATACTTCTCAAAAACGGCAGAATCTTGCCCTCAAAACAGTCTCCACATATATCTAGCTCAAGATATTTCCCGCTTGCCTCGTACTTAAATTCACTTTTCTCATGCGACATCTCTACCACGTTTGCATAGTTTATGCCATTCTCAGTGTAATATTCCTTTAATTCGTTTCCGCAGATGTCGCACGTTTTCTTTACAAGTTTTTTAATAGGCTCGGTTACTATTTCATAATGTTCCATAATTGTCGCCATGATTATTAACCCTATAACAATATATATAATTTAACATATTCAAAAAAGTTTATATAATGTCAAAGAGTATCATATTTTGTCCTAGAATCTACCCCGATAAAAGGACTTTTCAAACCTCCTTATAAAAACGGCTAAACCCTTTTTCTCTTCCACATAAAAAACGAGTCAGATAGGCAGGAAACGGCTAAAGTTCAGTCGGAGCCATCCTTTGAAAACATGCCGCTTCCTGTTCATCCTATTTTGCAAGTATTTCACCTGCAAATGATAATTACCCCCTCCCTCTTATAAATATGTTTGGTAGGATTATAAATACTTAGTAAACTAACATTACTATTTTTTCGCGTCTTATAATAATCCTCTCAAACTCGATTTTTGATAATTAGGCATGTAAAGTCTTTTTATCTGTTCTAACTGTGTAACTTACAATGATTATTTCTTGCAGGTTCAGACTCTTATCAATCAGCGAGCTTTGGAAGAGGGGGGCGGGAAAAAAGAGAAGGTGGGATTTTGGTGAGTTGCGGCACTTTGTAGATTTAGAATTATAAGAGTGGTAATTATATTATTTTTTTGATTGTCGGTAAGTTTTATATAGTATTGTGTAGTATACAC
>CAYRPP010000164.1:0-4696 GCA_964426115.1 uncultured Lentisphaerales bacterium
GACCACGCGGCGCATCCGGCAGCTCATGGAGCGCGCCGGCATCCGCGACGCCGACCTGGAGGAGACTTTTGTTCGCGGGGCGGGCGCCGGCGGACAGAAGATCAACAAGACCTCCTCCTGCGTGCAGTTGCGTCACGCGCCCAGCGGCACGGTGATCAAGTGCCAGCAGACGCGCTCGCGCGAGACGAACCGCTGGCTGGCGCGGCAGGAACTTTCCGGACGGCTCCTGGAACGCATCGAGGGCGAGCGCTCCGCGCGCCGCCAGGAGGCCGAGCGCATCCGCCGCCAGAAGCGCCGCCGCTCGCGGCGGCAGCGCGCGCGTGTGCTCGAGGACAAGCGCCGGCAGTCGGGCAAGAAGGCCCTGCGCGGTCCCGTGCGGGAACGGGAGTGACTGTGGATGTTTTTGTGTTTGCGTTGATGCGCCGGTTCCGCTATATTGCGCACCGGTTCCGCGGGGGAGTGGCGCAATTGGTTAGCGCACCGGACTGTCGATCCGGTGGTTGCGGGTTCGAGCCCCGTCTCTCCCGCCATCCTTTTTGATCAGATGAGCCGGTTCCCGCGGGAACCGGCTCTTTTTACGTGCGGAGCCCTCCAGGCGTGCATGATCCCGCCAAAGTCATCCTGCTGGCGATACTGCAGGGCGTGGCCGAGTTCCTTCCCGTCAGCAGCTCGGGGCACCTGGTAATCGCGTCGCGCCTGCTCGGCATGGAACTGCCCGGCCTGCGTCTCGACGCCATGCTGCATTTCGGCACGCTGCTCGCCGTCTGCCTCTTCTACCGGCGGCGGCTCGGCAGCCTGCTGGCGGGGCTGGCGCGCCGTGAGCGCGCGGCCTGCCGCGAGGCCGGCCGCCTGCTGCTGGCCTCGCTGCCGATCGTCGCCGTCTACCTGGCGGTCCACGAGTGGATCGAGGCCTGCTACGAGAACCACCGCGTGGCCGCGGCGATGCTGCTCGTGACCGGCCTGCTGCTGCTGTCGCTGCAGCTCCGCCGCCCGGAGGTCACTGGCCGCCCGGCGCCCGGCGGCGCGCCGCTCGTCTGGTGGCGCGCGCTCGTCATCGGCCTGGCGCAGGCGGTGGCCATCCTGCCGGGCATCAGCCGCTCCGGGACGACGATCGCCACGGCGCGGCATCTGGGCATCGAGCCCGTGCGGGCGGCCGAATTCTCCTTCCTGATGAGCGTGCCGCCGCTGCTGGGCGCCGCGCTGCTGCACGGTTTCCGCCCGGAGGCGGCCGGCGCGGCCGGCCCGGGGTGGGGCGTCGTCGCGGTCGGCACGCTCGTGTCAACGCTGGTAGGCTATGCCTCGATCGCCTTTCTGATGCGCATGCTGGCCGGTGGCCGCTTCTGGGTTTTTGGTGTATACTGCCTGCTGGCCGGCGGCGCGGTGCTGCTGAGCGGGCTATGAACAGGCAGGCGGCGAGACAGGAGCGGATGGTGGTCGGCGAGGTCGTCGCCGAGGTCACCTACAAGGACGTGCGGCGCTTGACGCTGCGCGTGCGCAGCGGCGACGGGCCGGTGCAGATCTCGGCGCCGAAGCGCGCGGCGCCGCAGAAGGTGGGCGCCTTCCTGCAGGCGCAGCTTCCATGGATCCGGCGGCAGCAGCAACGCCACCGGGAGCTCCAGTCTCTCCCGCGGCCGACCTATGCCGATGGCGAAATCATCTGGCTATGGGGCCGGCGCCAGGTCATCGAGCGTTCAGAAGGAGCGCCCCCGAGCGTGAGCCTCGTGGGCGACCGCCTCCGGCTGCAGGTCGCGGCGCATGCCGCCCCGGAGGAGTGCGCGGCGCTGGTCGAGGCGTGGTGCCGCGCGCGGCTCAAGGAGACTCTGGAACCGCTGCTGGCCGCTTGGGCCAGGCGCCTGGATCTGCCGCCGCCGTACTTCCGGATCCGGAAGATGAAGAGCCGCTGGGGAAGCTGCAGCAACCGCACGCGGACGCTCGCCTTCAACCTGGAGCTGGTCCGGCGTCCGCCGGCCTGCCTGGAATATGTCATGGTGCACGAGTTGGTGCATCTCATCGTGCCGCCGCACAACACGCGCTTCTACGCCATCCTCGACCATGTCCTGCCGCAGTGGAGCGACGTGCGGCGCGAACTGAACGCGCGGCCGCCCGGGACGCCGCCGATGGTTCCGGCCAATTCCCAGCCGCCGCCTCTATAGGATCTTGAGGCGCGGGAGATCCTGGATGTCAACGCAGCCAGCCAGGACGCCCTGCGCGTCGACCACCGGTAGGTCGTCGATCTTGTGGCGCTCGAAGAGCTGCAGCACGTCCACCGCCAGCCGGTCCGCCGAGACGCGGATCGGATCGCGCGTCATGTACTCGGCGACCGGGCGCGACAACAGGTCAGGCGTGTTGGTCAGGTGGCGCCGCAGGTCGCCGTCGGTGAAGATGCCCGCCAGCCGGTTGGCGTCGTCGACGACGCAGGCCGAGCCGCTCTTGGATCGGGTCATGGCCAGGACGGCGTCCTGGACGCTGGCCCCGCGGGGGACCACCGCGACATGCGGGGGGCGGCGCATGATGTCCGCGACGCGCGTCAGCAGTGTGCGTCCGATGGCGCCGGCGGGATGCAGCCGCGCGTAGTCCTGGCGCCTGAAACCGCGCGCCTCGAGCAGCACCATGGCGAGGGCGTCGCCCAGCGCCAGGGTGGCGGTCGTGCTGGCGGTCGGCGCCATGTTGAAGGGGCACGCCTCGCGGTCGATGACCACGGGCAGGACGACCTCGCTGCAGGAGGCCAGGGAGCTGTCGCGGCAGCCGGTGAGGGCGATGACGGGCACCCCGAGACGGCGGACGGCGGGAATCAGCGCCAGGATCTCGTCCGACGTGCCCGAGAAGCTCAGCGCCAGCAGCACGTCGCCGGCGGCGAGGATGCCGAGGTCGCCATGCATGGCTTGGACAGGGTTGAGGACGACGCTGGTGGAGCCGGTACTTGCGAGGGTGGCGGAAATCTTCTCGGCGACCGGCAGGTTTTTGCCGACGCCGGTCACCACGATTTTGGCGGGCCGCGCGACGGCCGCCAGCATCAGTCCGACCGCCTTCTCAAAAGACGCGTCCAGCGCGGCGCGCGTACGGTGCAGGGCCTCGATCTCCACGTCGAACACTTGGCGCGCGTGATCCAGGTGCGCGTGACCGGAATGGCTATCTACAGGGGATGTCATGGCGATAACATCGTGGAATCGCCGCGCCGGGTCAATGCAAAACGCTCGGGTGCTCGGTGGGATGCCCCTGAATGACACAGCGGCATTGCATCGGCCGTGGCAATATCGTAAAGTCTTCCCATGTCCGACATCCCTCCCAGACAGCCGGTCAACGGCACCGCCTCGGCGCGGGTCGAGTCCGCCTACGGGCTGCCGCCGCTTCCCCAGGGTGACCAGCCGCCGGACATCGACGCCACGGGCGCCCTGGTCTCGCTGCACCAGGCCGCGACGCATTCGGGGCCGGACAGCTTCCCGGTGCTCAAGGCGTTCCAGGAGTACCTGGAGTCGGAACGCCTCCGGGCGCGCCGCCGCGTGGCGCTGGTCACGTCGCTCTTCGCCGGCATCGTCGTCGTTCTGATAGCCGTCTTTCTGGCCGCCGGCATCCTGCTGTTCAACTTCATGAAGGAGCGCGAGGAGCGGCTGTGGCACAGGCTGGAGTCGCAGACGGCGGCGGTGGTTCAGCCGGCGGCCGCCCCGGCGCCGACCGCCTCCGCGGCGCTGGAACGCGAGATGCAGCGGCTTGGCGAGGCGCTGGCCGCGCTGACGCGCGAGCGACGCGCCGCGCGCGAGGTGCCGCCAACTGCGCCCGCCGCGCCCGCCGCGGCCGCAGCGCCTTCCACCGGAACTGCCGGTGCCGCCGTATCCGCCACCGTGCCAGCGCCGGCGGCGTCCGTCGCAGTGGCGGCGGCGCCCGCGCCCGCGCCCGCGCCAGCGGCCGTGCCTGCCGCCGCGGCACCCTCCGCGGCGCCCGCGGTGCCCGCGGTGCCACGGAGGGCCGCGCTGGAGATTCCGGCCGGCGTCGCGCCGCCCGCGCCGCCCGCGGGCTTCGCCGCGAGCGGCATCTACCTGCGTCCCGGCGGACGCGGCGCGCCCATCCCCTGGAACGTCTACGTGCCGGCGCCGTAGCCTTCAATCATATGCAGCGCACGGGAATCGGTTACGACGTGCATCGCCTGGCGGAGGGCCGGGCGCTAGTCCTGGGCGGGATCCGCATCCCGCACGCCCTGGGTCTGCTGGGCCACTCCGATGCCGACGTGCTGACGCATGCCGTCATGGACGCGCTCCTGGGCGCGGTGGCCGATGGCGACATCGGAAAGCACTTTCCCGACACCGATGCGCGCTGGAAGGATGCCGATAGCCTCGACCTGCTGCGCCAGGTTATCGCGCGGCTTGCCGCGCGCGGCTGGCGGGTAGGCAACGTGGATGCCACGGTTATGGCCGAGGCGCCGCGTCTGGCGCCGCACATCGCGGACATGCGCGCGCGTCTGGCCGAGGCGCTGGGCGTGACGCCGGAGGCGGTCTCGGTCAAGGCGACCACCGTCGAGGGCCTGGGGGCCATCGGCCGCCGCGAGGGGATCGCGGCCATGGCCGTGGCCACTGTAAACAGACAGGGTTCAGGGATCCCCTGACCCCTGAACCCTGAACCCTGAACCAGCCCCCTGCTCAGGCCGTGGGCGCGGCGGCGGCCTTGTCGCGGTCGCGCATCGCCTCGCGGCGGCTCAGCTTGA
>CAYRPP010000165.1:0-4695 GCA_964426115.1 uncultured Lentisphaerales bacterium
CTGCTCGGCCCGCCGAACCACCACAGCTTCGGCCTGCGCGTGCAGGAGATGCTGCGCGAGCGGTATCCTGACATGTCGGAAGAGGAGTACCGCGGACGCATCGAGATGGTGCGCGATCCCGAGGTGGTCGAGGCCTGGCGCGCCGCCAACCGCCTCCAGAAACGCTACCGCCGCAAGCCCGCGCCCCCTGCGCCGCCCGCCGCGGAGGCCACGGACGGCGCCCCGGCCGGCGCAGACGACGGCGCCACACCGGCCGAGTCCGCTCCGCCGGCGCCGGGCGTCGAGCGGCATGTCGCCGAGCTGCAGTTCTGCCGCGAGATCGTGCCGCAGCAGATCGGCAGCGCCGCCTACCTGGTCTGCCCGGCGGCCGCGCTGAAGAACATGCCCAACCGGCGTCTGGCGGCCCTGCTGAACGAGCGCTTCGACGAGGAGATGCGCCGCAACGGCTCGTTGTTCCATGCCATCCACGGCGCCTTCCGGCATCGCGGCCTCCACCTGTTCCGCGCGGTGGACGAGCGCGGCCCCGAGTTTGTCATGGCGGCCAAGCCGGTACCCATGGAGACCACGCATGTCGTGTCACGGCTGCGCCAAATCCTGGCCTTTGTCGGCGATCACCCCTCCGCGCTCCAGCAGGCGCTGATCGAGGCGCTGGAACCGTCCGGCGAGGCGGCGGCGTGCGCCGAGCTCGCCACCCAGGTGCAGTGGCTGGTCGAGAAGGGCCATCTGGTCGCGTATTTCAACGGCATGCTGGCGCTGCCCGCCGAACATCCAGCCTTCCGGCCGCACGCCCCGTCGGCGCGTCCGAAGGCAGCCGCGCGGAAGGGGAACGCCGACGGCGGCAAGACCGCCGGAGAACCGGATCAGACGCCGCCGCCCGCCGCGGCCGCTGACGGCTCCGACACGCCCGACGCCGCCGTGCAGGCCACGGCAGCCGTGTCCGCGGAGGCGGAGGCCTCCGGGGACGCCGGCGCGACGCCCACGGCGGACGCCGGAACCGCCGCCACGGCGAAAGAATCGTTGGAGGCCGCCGAAGCGGCCGCCGCAACCCCACAGGAGACACCATGAAACTGATACCAAGCAAGTCGCGCTTCCTCCACGCCGGACGCCTCGCCGCCCTGCTGGGGCTGGCGCTGGCCGCGCCATGCCTGCTGGCGGCGGACGACGACTCCAACTTCCAGATCGGCGTCGGCGCCAACTACTGGGTCGCCATCGAGGATGCCGCCGACGAGTCCTTCGACGAGGACGGGCTCGGCTGGATGATCTCCGCGCGCTACATGGCCACGCCCTACTTCGGCTTCGGGCTCGAACTGGAGCGCTCGCCCGACAACTACGTCGCGCTCGAGGAACCCATGTACTGCCCGGCCGGCTACCTGATTCTCGGCAAGGGACTCTACGCGGGCCTCGGCGTCGGCACCTACTTCTACGACGGCGACTTCGTCGAGGACGTATTCTACGGGCTGCGCGTCGGCGTGGTGGCGGAGGTCGTCCCGCACCTGGTCATCGACATCAACCTCAACTACCGCGTCGACGAATGGAGCGGCATCAAGAATGTCGACGAAGAGGTCGACACCGACAACGTGATCCTGGGCGGGGCCGTGCGCCTCAAGTTCTGAGCCCCGGGGCGGGCAAGCGCTCCCGTTGACGCCAGTCTGAAGGTGAGCCGGACGCATGGGGAATCGATGGTTCCGGAGCCTGGGCCGACCGGGTGAGACTCCTGACTTGACTGCGCGGAGCCGTGCGGTTGGTGAAGGCGCGTGGCGGCCCAGGGGCTTGCTTCGATTCATTTTACCGGCCTTCCTATGCGCCGGCCTTTTCCTGGCTTTATTTTTCACGCAGCTGGAAGACTACTATTATCACTATGATGATGCCTTCATAACCTATACATTCGCCCGGAATTTATCGAAGGGATATGGCATCGTTTTTCATCCCGAACTCATTCCCACTCAGGGATCATCCTCGTTCTTATACACGATTATTCTTGCCATATGCAGCTATCTGTTGCCCGTTGATACTCATCTAATCGGAGCGGTACTGGGTGTCCTGTGCCACCTGTTCTTCCTCTTTGCGGTTATGGGACTCCTGTCTCTGTCCGACGGCAACCTAACCAACAAAACAAAACTCCATGCCTTGATTGCAGGGTTGTTCTTTCAAGAACCGCTCTTGTTGTCCTTTGGCCTCGAATCCTTGTGCATGAATGCGCTCATGTTGTATGCGCTGTACTGCATCGTGAAAAAGCAGATTCTTCCGGCGATGGTTTTGCTTTCTGCCGTGCCCTTGATGAGACTGGATTATGCGTTCTATCTGCCCTGCTTTTTCCTGGCGGCCTGTCTGGTTTTGAGAAAGCTGAAATCCCTGATTGTCCTGTTTCTCCCCGCACTCGTGTTCACGTTAGCGTATGTCGCTTTTGCCAAGTTGTATTTTGGGGCCTTCGTCCCGCATTCATGGATTGCGAAAACACATTTTCCGCCGACGATTTCAGGCGTGCTCAGCTGGAGTGATTTATTCAGGGCCTACCCCTTCTTGCTCGGTGTAACGTTGTTGAGCATGGGCTTGAGTCTGGCGGCCGTCATTCAGGAGACCCCCTTGTTCTACCGTGGCCGGCGGTTCAGCCAGCGGGCTCGTCTGGTGCTGATCCTGCTGGGTTTCAGCCTGGTCGCGTTTCTGCACACGGTCATTCTGCAGTACCAGGGCGCTCCGAATATGCCATGGTACTATGTGACCCCCCTCATTTTCGCCTACAGCGCCTTTGCAGTGAGCGTGAATCAGCCATGCCTGCGAAAAAGGCCGGTTGTCTATTCTTTGTTCCTCGTCCTCATGGTGGTCTGCCATGGGATCAATGGCTATCAGATCTCCAGGTCCTTTGTCAGTGGTGTCGTGAATAAACGCGGCCATCGGGATCGGCGGGAACAGGTTGGCCTCTATTTGCGCGACACGATCCCCGGCATTGAACACAAGACAATCTTGTGCTTCGAGGTCGGCAAGATTCCTTATTTTTCCGGGGCCAAGGCCTACGATCTGCTGGGTCTTGTTTCTCCGGAGGGGATGCGTGGCTTGAAGGAGCGAGACGTCGCCATCACCCTGCGGGACCTATATCCGGATTTTGTGGTCGGCGTGAATATGCCCGGCTACTTTCCGATGGCATTCTTGACGGAACCGTTCTTTCTATCCAATTATGGCAGGCTGCATCAGATTGATGACTATATTATCTGGCAAAAGATCGGGCGGAAGTGAACGTGCAACACACGAGGATGCGGTTGCCCGCTTGGCGTGTCACGCCGCCCGACTCCGGGAGGTCCGGGAGTGCGGAGCACCCTTGATTTCGTCCGCCCGAGAAGCTATGCTTGTGGCCGTTTCCGTGCCCTGACGGCGCGGACGCGGGAGCGGGATTTTTCATGCGGATTCTTTCGGGCATACAGCCGTCCGGCAAGCTGCATATCGGCAACTATTTTGGGATGATGAAGCCGGCGCTGGAACTCCAGTCGCGCGGGCAGGCGTACCTGTTCATCGCCAACTACCACGCCCTTACATCGGTGAGCGATCCCACGCGGCTGCGCGAGGACACGCGCGACGTGGCGCTCGATTTCCTGGCCTGCGGGCTCGATCCGGCAAGGACTGTCTTCTTCCGCCAGAGCGATGTTCCCGAGGTCGCCGAGCTGACCTGGCTGCTCTCGGTCGTCACCCCCATGGGGCTGCTGGAGCGCTGCCATTCCTACAAGGACAAGCTGGCCAAGGGCATTCCCGCCAGCGCCGCCCTCTTCAACTATCCCGTGCTGATGGCCGCCGACATCCTGGCCTACCAGTCCACGGTCGTGCCCGTCGGGCGCGACCAGAAGCAGCACGTCGAGGTGACCCGCGACATCGCCATCAAGTTCAACAACCAGTTCGGCGAGGTCTTCACGATCCCCGAGCCTTCCATCTCCGACGCGGTCGCCGTCGTGCCCGGTCTCGACGGCCAGAAGATGTCCAAGAGCTACGGCAACACGATCGAGATCTTCGGCGACCCGGCGGAGGCCCGCCGGCGCATCATGCGCATCGTGACCGACAGCACGCCGCTCGAGGCGCCCAAGAACCCCGACGCATGCAACATCTTCGCGCTCTACCGGCTCTTCGCCACCGCGGAGGAGTCCGCGGCGCTGGCCGCGCGCTACCGGGCGGGGAATTTCGGCTACGGCAGCGCCAAGAAGGCGCTGGCCGACATCTACGAGCAAACCTTCGCCCCCATGCGCGAGCGCCGCGCCACGCTGGCCCGCGATCCCGCGCGCGTCGAGGCGATCCTGCAGGAGGGCGCGGCGCGGGCGCGGGCCGAGGCCCGCAAGACCCTCGACGCCGCCCGCCGCGCCGTGGGGCTCGTATGAGCGGCAGTCCCGTGGCGGATGAGTACAAGGTCGACCTCGATGTCTTCGAGGGCCCCCTCGACCTGCTGCTCTATCTCGTCCGCCGCGACGAGATCGACATCTGCGACATCCGCATCGAGCGCATCACCGCGCAGTACATGGCGTACCTGGACATGATGCGCATGCTCGACCTGAACATCGCGGGCGAGTTCCTCGTCATGGCCGCCACGCTGATGGTCATCAAGAGCCGCCTGCTGCTGCCGGTCGAGTCGCGCGCTGAGGACGGCGACACCCAGGAGGAGGGCGTCGACCCGCGCCTCGACCTGGTGCGCCAGCTCATCGAGTACAAGAAGTTCAAGGA
>CAYRPP010000166.1:0-4636 GCA_964426115.1 uncultured Lentisphaerales bacterium
GCCGGCGGCGCCCAGCCCGCCTCCTCCCAGGCCGGAGGCGCCTCGGCCTCCGCCAACAGGGCATGGAGCCGGAAGCGCCCGCCGACCTGGCAGAGACGGGCCATCGTCACCGGCCCCGTCTTAAGCCGCGAAACGTTCAGCAGCCCCTCGCCAAACGAGCCGAAGGCGTTCGGCATCACCGTTACCGGTCCGTCGACGATCTCCGACGGCACATAGTCCGGCACCCCCATCAGGGCGCCGTTACGCGTGAACTCGTAGAACTCGAGGTAGGCGGCGATCTGTCCCGTGAGCAGGTGCAGCATCAACTGCGTCACCGACCCCAGCACGTCGTTTTCGGGAACGGAGGGGATGCCCAGCTCGTCGTGCAGCAGTGTGAGCGCCCCCGCCGGCGCGAAGCGGAGGAGGCGCTTGACGCCGTCCACATCGTTGTAAGAGAAGGCGGCATAGCCGCGCGCCTCGATGATCCGGCGGAAGGCGAGAAAGAGACGCACGGACTGCTCGACGGTGCCCGGCGCCGGCTCGCGGGTGAAGCGCCAGCGCTTGCGCACGGCGTCGGCCAGCGAACCGACCTCCGCGCCGGGAATTGCCTGCATCCACTGCGCCGCCTCCAGCAGTTCGAAGTGTTCAATTTCGGGGCCGATATCGCGCTTCAGGCTCACGGCATCGTACCGCGTGCCGTAGAGGCGCATGTCGGCATAGCCCGCCATGCCGATCGTGGCGGTCCGCAGCGCAGCCGCCGCGGACGCCGCGCGGATGGCCTCGACGACCCGGTCGACCGGCGGCGCCTCGTTCATGCGGCTGACGACGTAGGCGAAGCGGAAACCCATCTCGGCGAGCGGCTGGCGCAGGGCGGTCGAGCCGGCCTGGTCGGCCGTCGTGACGAAACGGCCGCCCGCCTGCCACCCGCTCAACCCCCAGAGGACCATCGGCTTGTGGCGGAAGGCCTGGATGGTTCGCAGGACGGCCCACGAGGGAATCCAACCGGCGATGCAGACGACCAGCACATCCCACGCGCCGGCCGCCAACTGGCGCGCCGCGCGGTCGGCCTGGGCGCCGGCGGGGTCGTCGCTGACCGGCTCGGCCACCGTCAGCTCCACCCCCCGGGCCTTCAGCCAGCCGGCCGCCGCGTCGCATCGCGGCCCGATGAACTCGCGCGGGGTGTTGACTTCCCCGAAACCCACAAAACCCGCTTTCAATGCTCGCATATCCCGAATCTCCATCCCTTGCTAGAGCGGCAACGGCTTGGGCAGCCCGTCGAGCGAGGCCAACGAGCGCATCAGGGCCTCCTCTGGAAGCGCGAGGTCGGACAGCCGGCCCTCGAAGAAGGCGTGGTAGGCGTTGAGATCCATGAGCCCGTGCCCCGACCAGTTCATGACGATCGTGCGCTCGCGTCCCTCCTCCTTGGCGCGGCGGGCCTCGCGGATCGTGGCGGCGATGGCGTGCGCGGTCTCGGGCGCCGGGATGAAGCCCTCGGTGCGGGCAAAGAGCACGGCCGCCTGGTAGCACTCCAGCTGCTGGATGGCCGCCGCCTCGATCATCCCCTCCCGGAGCACATGGCTGACGAGCGGCGCCATGCCATGGTAGCGCAGACCGCCCGCATGGATCGCCGGCGGCACGAAGGTGTGCCCCAGGCTGTGCATCGGGAGCAGGGGGGTCATCATGGCCACGTCGCCGGAATCGTAGACGAAGGGGCCGCGCGTCAGCGTCGGACAGGCCGCCGGCTCGACGGCAATTACGCGCACCTCCCGGCCGGCGAACTTGTCGGCCAGGAAGGGGAAGGCCAGGCCCGCAAAGTTGGATCCGCCGCCGCAGCAGCCGATCACGATGTCCGGATACTCGCCGATCATCTCGAACTGCTTCTTGGCTTCGAGCCCGATGATCGTCTGGTGCATGAGGACGTGGTTCAGCACACTGCCCAGCGAATAGCGGGTCTTCGGATCCTGCACGGCCTGCTCGATGGCCTCGCTGATGGCGATGCCGAGACTGCCCGGGGTCTCCGGCTCCTTCTCGAGGATGGCGCGCCCGGCCCGCGTCTCCTTGCTGGGGCTGGCCACGCAGGTCGCGCCCCAAGTCTCCATCATCAGCTTGCGGAAGGGCTTCTGCTCAAAGCTGATCCGCACCATGAATACCTTGCACTCGAGCCCCATGAGCTGGCAGGCGAAGGCCAGCGCGCTGCCCCACTGCCCGGCGCCGGTCTCGGTGGTCAGGCGCTTGATGCCGAATTCGCGGTTGTAGTAGGCCTGGGCGATCGCCGTGTTGGGCTTGTGGCTGCCGGCGGGCGAGACGCCCTCGTTCTTGTAGTAGATCTTCGCCGGCGTCCCCAAAGCTTTCTCGAGGCGCAGGGCGCGATGGAGCGGCGAGGGGCGCCAGATCCGCAGGACATCCAGAATTCCCTCGGGGATGTCGATCCACCGCTCGGTGCTCATCTCCTGCTCGATGAGGTTCATGGGAAAGACCGGCGCCAAGGCCTCGGGGCCGATCGGCTTCCCCGCGATGTCGACCGGCGGCGGCAGCGGATGCGCCAGATCCGCCTGGATGTTGTACCACTGGCGCGGCATATCCTGCTCCGCAAGGACAATCTTGGTGGATGTGCTCATCGTTTTCTCCTTTACACGGTGTTCATGCTTGACGCGCGTGCGCGGATCGCTCGAGACAGCGCCTCGAACGACGACATAATATCAAATGTCCTTGAATCCGGTCTTCACATTTATCGTCTTGGAAATACGGGCATATTTCCATATGCTTTAGAACTCATGAACACGCAAGAGATCGAAAGCCGGCTGAAGACCCTGATCGTGGACCGGCTCTTCCTCAAGATGCCGGCCGAGGCGATCAAGACCGAGGCCTCGCTGATTTCGGACTACGGTGTCGACTCCGTCAGCCTGCTGGAGCTGGTGGTCGGACTGGAGGACGAGTTCGGCATCCAGATCGAGGACGGCGACTTCAACGTCGCCAACTTCGAGTCCGTGGCCGCGCTGCGCGACTTTGTGCAGACGCGCCTGAAGGCCTGAGGTCCGGCGCCATGGCCGCGACTCCCCCCACCCCCGGCGACAACCCCGCCCCGCGCCCGCTGACGGCGGTAACCGCCGAGGTGCCGTACGAGTGCGCCGAGGCCGTCGCGGACTTTCTGGCGGAATCGGACGTCCCGGCCACAGTCTGGGAAGACTTGGAGGGCGGACCGAGCCGCGTCGAGCTCTTCATCGAGGCAACGGATGATCCCGGCGAGGCCCGGGCGGCGCTCATGCGCGCGGGCGCGGCCTGCGGCCTTGCCCTGACGCCGACTGTCGCCACGCGCCCGCCCGAGGCGTGGACCGAGACCTGGAAGCGCTTCTTCCACACGCTGCGCGTTTCCCGGCACCTCGTCGTGCGCCCGCCCTGGGAATCCTACACCCCGTCGCCAGGCGAGCAGGTGCTGGTCATGGATCCCGGACTGAGCTTCGGCACGGGACTGCATGCCACCACTCAGGCCTGTATGCGGATGCTCGACGAACTCGCAGACGGCGACCGGTCGCGCCGCGTGCTGGACATCGGCTGCGGCTCGGGCATCCTCTCGATCGCCGCCGCCCGGCTCGGATTCACCGACGTGCACGGCTACGACAACGATCCCGTGGCCGTGCGCACGGCGCGCGAGCACGCGGCGGCCAACGGCGCGGCTGTGACCTACGATCTCGGCGACCTGGCCGCCGCGGCAGAACAGGGCGACATCGTCGTGGCCAACGTGCTGGCGCCGGTGCTGCGCGAGCATGCCGCCAGCGTGGCGGCGGCCGTGCGCGACATGCCCGGCCACGCCCTGCTGCTCTCCGGAATCCTCGACAGCCAGTATGCGGGGGTAGCGGAACGCTACGCCGCCCTGGGCTTCCGCGAGGTGAAGAGCCTGCTCATCGGCGAGTGGCGCAGCGGCTGGTTCGCGCGCGGCCAGTTTAGAGGCGGATCAGATCCACGTGGTCGGGATCGTCGTGGGGATTGACGTGGATCATGACATCGCCCACGTCGGAATCGGCGTCGAAGATTCGGCGCTTGACCGTCGTGGCGATCTCGTGCGAGCGCGCGACCGTCATGTCGGGATCCATTTCGAGCTTGAGATCCACAATGATGTACTGGCCCGAGCGGCGGCCGCGGATTTCGTGCACATGCTCTACGCCCTCGACGGCCGAGGCGATGGCGCTGATAGCGTCGAGGCGCGGCGCCGGCAGCGCGGCATCGATCAGATCTCCGGCCGCCCCGCGCACGGTCTCGATGCCCACGTGCGCGATCATCAGGCCGGTTAGGCCGGCAAAGACCGGATCCATCATCCGCCACCCGAAAAAGGCGCAGCCGCAGCCCAGCAGCGTGCCGATGGAGGTGAGGGCGTCCTTGCGGTGATCCTGCGCCAGGGCGGCCAGCACGGGGCTGCCGATCCGCCGCGCGCGCCGGAAGGTGACCCGGGCCAGCGCCTCCTTGATGACGATGGTCGCGGCCGCCACCGCCAGGGTGTAGAGACGCGGGCGCGGGATCGCGCCGGAGGCGACGGTGATGACAGCGCCGTAGAGGATCGCCGCGCCAGTGGCGATGATCGCCAGCCCGACGAGAAAGGCCGCCAAACTCTCCGCGCGTCCGTGGCCGTAGGGGTGCTGGCGGTCGAACGGCTGGCGGCTGA
>CAYRPP010000167.1:0-4596 GCA_964426115.1 uncultured Lentisphaerales bacterium
CGTTGTCCACGAGGTTGGCGCTCATCGTCAGCGTGTTGCCCGTCGGCACGATGTCCAGATCGGTGTCGCTCCCAGCGCCGGCCGTCACCGCGCCCTGCGCCAGCGTGAGGTTCACGGACGAGAGGAGCTGGCCGCTCGTCAGCGTCAGCGTGTTGCCCGCGCCCATGTTCCAGGGCGAGGTGCCGCCCAGGATGGCCAGCGAGTTGACGGTCTTGTTGCCCGCGAGTGCGGCCAGCGCGCCGGTGGTGATCTTCACGTTCTCCGTGTCGCCCGCTGTGTTGAGGTCGGCTGTCGCCTTGTACTCGGTCGTGGCCAGGGCGCGGATGCCGTAGAGGCCGTAGGCGACGAAGTCGTTGCCGATGCGCGTTGCCGGCACGATGCTCTTCGTCGGGGTGCCGTCGGCGCCGCCGCCGCCCACGGTCGAGGGGGCTGTGGTGAAGTAGATCTGGCTGACGTTCAGGGCAGACAAGCCGGGGGTGGTGCCGACGAACTGCGCGTATGCGCCGGGGGTTACAGCGAGGCTCCCGCCGATCAGCTTGGGCGTGGCAGTGGCGTTGCCACGGGCGACGGTGATGACGGAGGCGCCCGAGGCCAGCGTCAACTGGCCGACCGTCTGGGTCGACTGCAGGTTGGCATAGTTGGGGCCGTTGACTGTGAACGAGCCGCCCTCGAGGCTGAGGGCGGGCCGGGCGCCCTCGCTGCCGAGGCGGTTGGCGATGTAACCGTTCGGGGCGCTGATGTTGTCGTCGATGTAGAAGGTGCCGCCGCGCCGGACGGTGACGGTGCTGGTCCCGGTCATGTGGGGCAGCACGATGCCCTGGCGGGCGGGTCCCGTAGCGTTGGCATTGCCGGTGAGGCGCAGCGTGCCGCCATCCACGCCGACAACGATGTCTCCGGTGAAGGTATTGCCCGCGCCCTCCGAACTGCCCAGGTAGAGGATGCCGCCACCGGTCTTGGTCAGGGTGGCCGAGCCCGTTACGGCATCATTTGAAACGACCGAAAAGTTCCGCGGTACCTCGTCCGCAAAAACCACTACCGCCATCATGGCGGCACACAGGCCGATGCATCCGCTGAATCTTGCGCGACACGTCATGGCTTGCTTCATGATTCGATCCTCCCAAGGATATCCTGTGGCGCATGCAAGCCCACACCGGTCGCAGCGTTTGCCTGGCCTGCCAGCTGGTATGGACGTGCAGGCCGCTTGCGACCGGGGCGTTTTGCATGTTGAGTTGAAACGCACCACTACCCCCCTGGGTGCGCCTGACCTCATAGCCCGCGCCCAGTAATCTGCGGCGTGGCCTGTCTGCCTTGCCAGGCACAGACAGGTAACATTCCGAGCCCGAACGACAGGAGCAGTATCCCATATGCCGAGGGTGTTTGTCCACCCCCCCAGGGCAAACGCAAAACGCAGGACGCAGGACGATGGCGTTCAGCGTTGAGCGTTCTTCTCCCCTCAGCCGGCGGCGGGAGCGCCCTCCGCGAGCAGGCGGATGGCGCGGAGCAGGGAGGCGGCATCGCGCAGGTCGGCCGTCTCGCGCGGGGTGTGGTTGCCGGTGGTGGCGATTAGCAGCGGGAGGACGGGCGTGAAGACGCCTTGGAGCGGAAAGGCGCGGGCATCGGTGCCGCTGTAGTTGTAGACTTCGGTCTGCAGGGGGATTCCCGCGCGGGCGAAGGCGCCGGCCAGCGCCTCGCGCCGGGCGGGACTGATCAGCACCGAGCGGTCGCTCAGCGTGAGGACCGGGCCGCCGCCCAGCGCCACCTGCTGATCCGGATTATCATAGGTGGCGTCGATGACGAGGGTCAGGTCGGGGCGCAGGTGATGCGCGAGAACCGCCGCTCCGTGGCCGGTGAACTCCTCGGCGGACGTGGCGGCGACGACGATCCGGTAGCCGACGTTCCAGCGGGCGGCCAGACGGGGCAGCTCTGCGACGATCCAGCAGCCGAGACGGTTGTCCAGAAAGGGCGAGACGATGCGGTCGCCCCCGGTCACGGGGCTGGCCGCGAAGCAGACGCGGTCGCCGTGGCGGACGTACGGCCGCAGCCGCGGAACGTCGGTGTGCGGGGCCGTGCAGACGATGGCCGGCGTGCCGTCGTCCGTGCCGGACGCGGCGGGCGCCTTGCGGAGCGTGACGGGGAAGATACCCGCGGCGCATTTGAGCCGGCCCGCGGCGGTTGTGCCCGGGAAGGCGGGGCCGCCGAGGCTGGTCAGCGGCCAGGCCGGGGAACGGAGGCGCCCCCGCGGGGTGTCGCGGGGCAGGGCCTGGACGGCATATCCCGGGGAATCCATGTGCGCGCAGACAAGCAGCAGGGGCGCGCGGGAATCTGGCGGATGCGGGGCCGTGGCCAGGACGGCGAAGTCGCCCAGTCGGCGCACGGGCCACCGCGCGCGCCGCCAGCGCCGTTCGAGCAAGTCGCACACCTCCGCCTCGTCGCCCGGGGTGGCGTGGCAGGCGAGCAGTTCGGCCAGCAGGGCGCGGTCAGGTTCAGCCCTGTTCGGCATCGAGCACCATGCGGTAGTGCTTGAGGAAGCAGCGGATGACGTCCTCCTGCGCGACCTCCTCGATGGTGGCGGCGGCGGGCGGTTCGCGGAAGACGCTCTCGGTCTTTACCAGGCGCAGGCCCTTGCGCAGGCGCACCTCAGCGAAGGGGACGAGGCCGTTGGGCACGGAGCGCTTGAGGACGCGGAAGGCGATCTCCTCGACCTCGCCGTGGCGGACGATGATCTGGATGGCGGCCGGCAGCGTCCGTACCTGGGCGTCGCGCCCGTGCTGCCGGAGCTCGGCGGCGAGGTCGTTCAGCGCGGGCGCGGCGACCTGTTGCAGGAAGGCGTCGAACTGGGCGTTCTCCTGCTCGGCGCGGCTCGCTCGCGCGCGTCCTTCCAAAATGCCGCCAAGTTCTTTGCGCCAGTCCGACATGGTCGTTTCCGCCTCTCCGATCCGCCTTCCCGCCCGGTCACCCGGCGTGCGGGAGGAAATCGGCGACAGTATAGCATGGCAGCCGTCCGATCACAACCCGCATGCGCAATCGGCTCTGTCGCAATCGGCTCGCAATCGGCTCTTGCAGCCGTCTCTTCAGTCTGCCACAATGTACGCTTCACTGGCGATGGGGCGGGGCGTCGTCGGGACGCAGGGCCGCCTTGAGTCCAGGGACGAGGATTTAGAGGCAGAAAAGGAATAGCGATGAAGAACATTCCGGTTTCCGACACCCGTAATTTCGCGATCCTGGGGCATAGCGGCAGCGGCAAGACGACGCTGGCGGACGCCTTCGCCTTCAAGATGGGGCTGACGGACCGCCAAGGTTCCGTGGATGCCGGATCGAGCCTCTCCGACTACACCGAGGAGGAGAAGAGCCGCAAGATCTCCATCTTCGCCTCGCCCTTAATAGCCGAGTATGCCGATCCCTCCGGCAAGCGCTACGGGCTGAGCTTCATCGATACGCCGGGGTACATGGATTTCTACGACCAGATGCTCGGCGCGGTGCATGCGTCGGACGCGGCGCTGATCGCCGTCGATGCCGTGGGGGGCATCCAGGTGGGCACCAACCGCGCGTGGCAGACCTGCCAGAAGATCGGCCTCGCCGCCCGCGGTTTCGTTGTCACCGGTCTGGACCGCGAGAACGCCAGCTTCGACAAGACCGTCGCGGCCATCCAAGCGGCCTACGGCTCAAGCTGCGTTCCTGTTATGCTGCCCCTGTCCGGGGGACAGGTGCTCGACGTCCTTGCGTGTGCTGAGTTTCCCGCCGAGGTCGCCGAGCAGGCCGGTGCGATCAAGGGCGCCCTGGTCGAGCAGGCCGCCGCCACGGACGACAGCCTGATCGAGAAGTTCCTGGAGGGCAAGGCCCTGGACGCGGACGAGATTGCCAAGGGCCTGGTCGCGGCTGTCGCCACGGGCAACCTATTCCCGATCTTCGTTTGCCTGCCGGTCAAGGGCGTCGGAGTCGCGGAGACGCTCAGCGGCATCTGCCGGTTCTTCCCGTCGCCCGAGAGGCGGGCGTTCAAGGACGCCGACGGCAAGGATGTCGCGGTCGACGCGTCGGCGCCGCTCGCCGCAATCGTCTTCCGCACGGCGATCGATCCCTTCGTCGGCCAGATCAACTACGCGCGGGTTGTCGCCGGGACTCTGAAGCCCCAGACCGAGATGCTGAACACCTCGAACGGCACGCGCGAGATGGCCGGCGCGCTCGTCGCCACCATCGGCAACAAGAAGCAGGTGCCGGTCGAGTCGGCCGGTCCCGGCGACGTCGTCGCCATCCCCAAACTCAAGGACACGCACACGGGACAGACGCTGGCGGCGCCGGGCAGCGCATGCAAGCTCGCGCGCCCGGTCTTCCCGCAGCCGGTGCATTTCGCCGCCGTGACCGCCAAGACGCAGGTCGACGAGGACAAGATGGGCGTGGCGCTGGCGCGCATCTGCGAGCAGTTCCCCTCGATCCAGGTCGAACGCAACGTCGAGACCAAGGAGGTGGTGGTCAAGGGCCTGGGCGACGTCCATATAGACGTGGCCGTGAAGCTGATGAAGCAGCAGTCCAATGCCGCCGTCGAGACCAGCGTGCCCAAGGTGGCCTACCGCGAGAGCGTGACCGGCATGGGCGAGGGCC
>CAYRPP010000168.1:0-4585 GCA_964426115.1 uncultured Lentisphaerales bacterium
GTCGGTTGGTTGGTTATTGGTTGGGTGGACTGTCACTTGCGAAGCAGTGTGCTATGGTTCGGCATCATGAATGCGGTGTGCGTTGCCTTTTGCCGGGGGTTAACCAGGTGTGCCTTATCATCGCGGATCGTTGTCTGGGGTGCCGCGACGCTTGCGCTTGTAACGGTCGCACCCGCCCTGACGCTCGATGTGCCGCGCCTGCCGACGCCAACCTTCGCCGACCGCGAGGTTTCCGGCGACGCCGCTGTTCCGGCGAACACCCGCGACAACCTGCGGCGCTTCCGCCTGGAACATGCCTTTACCGCCACACCCTCGAACAACGTGCACTTCGCCTTAGCGTCAAACGGCAAATTGGGCAAATTGGGACAGACAAATAGAGGATTACCGACATATGGAGACGCAAATGGAACGCAACGGACTAAGGGCGGTGTCTTTGCCATTGGAGACCGCGCGCAGCGGCGTGGGCGTCATGGGAACGGGTGATCGCGAGGCGGGTTAGATGCAATCCTGGATGTTTGAATATTTTGGCGCGATTGCCCGCGCCTACCTGTCGGCGCGATGGACGAGGACGAGGACGAAGGCGTAAAGGCACCAGGTTGCGTGAGGTCTGGTGGCGCGGGACCTCCGGGACCGCGAGCCCGCAGTCGAGACTGGCCGTCTCGGAGATCCGGCCCCACCATGCCGGCAGCGGGTCCCCGCGCTCAGCCTGCCGCTTTCCCATCCCCCGGCCGATTTTCCTGCTTCCGGTTGCATACAGCGCAGGCATTTGGGAAAGGCACACAGTGACGCGGACGGGAAGCTGGGCGGCGTGAGTTGGTGGGGAGAGTGTTGGTCGGGTTCGCATCCTGAGCTATTTGGCGGGGCATAGGTGACGGGTACGCTGTGCCAACGATTCGCTTGCCAGGCGCGAAGCGAAAGTCGATAATCTTCATGTGATACCTCTACAAATACGACCCCTATACCTCCCAAATACGACCCCGATACCTCCCCCCTATACCTCCCTGGTCTGAAAGCCGGATATTGGCCTTGGAGGCCAGGTTCTGCTAAAGTGCATTCATGAACACACATTATCTGTCCGGTGCGCGGATACTCTTGTTCGTCTTCGGCGCCATCGTGCTGTCGGCCACGGCGCAAACACCATATGAATATGCGGTGGTGCCGGCCATCAGCAACGTCAAGCGCCTGCCGGACACTCCGCCGGAGGATGGCGCCTTCGGCGCCCCGGTGCAGATCATCGCGGCGCAGGGCGAGTTCGAGCCCGCCTCGCTGGTGCTGCGCGCACCGCGCGACGTGGCGCAGGTCGTCCTCAAGCCCACGGATCTTCGGGGGGCGTCGGGCGTGATTCCGGCTTCGGCGCTCGACCTCAAGCTGGTCAAGGTCTGGGTGCAGGCCGGCTGCGCCTGGCACAGCTACTTCGCCGACGCAACGGGGCGGCAACTGGTGCCCGAACTGCTGGTCAACGACGAGCGCCTCGTCCGCGTGGACACGGAGAAACTCGAGAACTACCTGCGCGTGACTAACGCCAGGGGCGCTGAAGAGTATGTCTGGATCAGCCACCCGCTGGAGATCGACTATCCGTTCAATCCACAGCGGGACAAGGTGGCCGATGCCGCGGCGTTCCAGCCCTTCACGCTGGCCGCGGGCCAGTTCAAGCAGGTCTGGATGACGCTGGAGGCCCCGAAGGGCGCCCGCGGCCTCTACCGGGGCGAGATCGCGGTGACCCTCGACGGCGCGCCGGCCCCGGCCATTCCCGTCGTCGTCCGCGTGCTGCCCTTCGAACTGCCGGATCCGATGACCCGCTACGACCTCGCGCGGCGCTATTACGCCAGCAGCTACAACGCGAACAACCTACAGTCCTACGTCAAGGAAAACGGAGGCGACCTTGCGCAGGCCGGCCGGCGCCTCCTCAACGAGTACATCAGCTTCCGCAACCACAACCTGCTCTACCCGATGCTTCCGACCTTCCGCGGCGGCAACACGAACCTGTTCGTGCGCCAGCTCGAAATCTACCAGCAGGCCGGACTGCGCACCGACACGGTCTTCGATGCCGTGCGCGGCATTCCCGACTACGGCTACCTGACGCATGCCGACCGCAAGAAGCCCCTGGCGGAGCAGGGCATTCCAGGATACTGGCCCGGCGAGATCCTGGGCGGCCAGGCGCTCGTGCGCAAGCAGTTCGGCGCGGACACGGTGATCTACTGCTTCGGCTGGGACGAACCGGGCATGTCGCTGCTGCGCGCCCAGCGCGCGCCGTGGAAATTCCTGCATGACCACGGGCTGAAGACCTACAGCACCGCGCATGCGAAGCACCTGCTCCACGGCGGCTACAACGAGGACTTCGTCAACTATGGCGGCAGCTATTCCAGGGAGGCCGCCGCCGTGTGGCACGCCTTCGGCGCGCGCATCACCAGCTACGCGTCGCCCCATACCGGCCCCGAGAATCCGGACTTTGTCCGCCGCACGCACGGCCTCGACCTCTACCTGGCCGACCAGGACGGCTGCAACAACTACATGGTCAGTGGCAGCCGGTGGAACGATTTCCTCGGCGCCAGCTACAATTTCCGCGCCTTCAACTGGGTCTATCCGGCGACCGACCGCCACGTCGACACGATCCAGTTCGAGGGCTTCCGCGAGGCCATCGACGATGTGCGCTACGCGACCCTGCTCCAGCAACTGGCGCGGGCGGCTATCGACACCGGCCGGACGGAGCATGTCTATGCCGGACGCCTGGCGCTACAGTACCTGGCCCTGCTGGACGGCAAAACCTGCGATCTCGGGGCCGCGCGCATCGAGATGGTCAACACCATCCTGGCGCTCCAGGCGCTGGCCAAGTAACGTTAAAGGAAGCGAGCCATGAATTTCATCCATCATCTATCCGTCACGCTCTCAGCGTTCCTGCTGGCCGGCGCGCTCGGCGCGCAGACTCCGTCGCCCTACACGGCCGCCCAGGTCAAGGCCAAGATGGATGCGCTCTGCAAGGCCGCGGCCGAGCAGAGCCTCGAGGACGTGGCCGGTCTGCTCGGCGACTGCCGGGCCGACGAGCGCTTCGGCCCGGAAGCGCGGTTCGCCTTCGACCTGATCGACCAGGGACTCGGCGCGGCCATCCGCAACGCCACCCCGACGGTGCCGAAAGCGCCCGCGAACCTGACGCCCGGGCAGATCGCCCAGGCGCACTTCGCCGCGGCCCGGCTCTTCGTCGCCGCCCGCAAGTACCCGGTCGCCCAGTTCTTCGCCGCAGTCAAGCAGAAGGAGGTGCCGCGCTACGTGTGCGAGGCGCTCGACGCCGCGCCCATCGGCGTCTATGGCTGGAAAAACTCGGCCATCATCCGTGATCCCGCCCGGCGCGAGTCGCGTTTCGAGACCTACAACCAGAAGGCCGCCGCCCTGCTGATCAACGACGTCAACACCGTCCGAGAGACGGCCACGAACCAGCCGTCCGGGACGTGCGGGGTCTCCTTCTTCGCGGCGGCCGACCCGCGCGGGCTCCACTGCTACATCGAGAGCCGCGACGACCGGGTCGACGAGGTGCTGGCCGGCCTCCAGAACGGAGGCATGTTCGAGATGTACCTGCAGCCCGGCGCCGGCAGGTTTTATCACCAGTGGATGGTTTATGTGCAGCCCAGGAAGGTAGATTTCGTGGACTGGATGTCGCCGAACCGGCACTTCCGCTCGCTCCGCGACTACCTGGCATGCGACATCGCCCCGATTCCCGAGGGTTTCGGCATCGCGTTGACGATTCCCTGGACGGCGCTCTACGACACGCTGCCCGCGGACGGGGACGAATGGGCCTTCGGTGTGATTCCCTGGACGCGCAGCGGCGGCTTCACCTGGGGCAGCGGCCAGGTGCATGAGCTGAACCGCTTCGGACGGCTCCAGTTCAAGGGGCTCGGCGCGCAAATGCCGGCCATCCGGCGCCAGATTGTGCTGCACGCGTGGGGCAAGTACAAGCGCGAGGCGGGCGACATCAAGACCTTCTGGAGCGACGAGCAGCGCGGCGACCGCGCCTTCGATGCGGCCGTGCTGCAGCCCTTCACCGCGCAACTCGAGGCGTTTGGCGCCGAGGTCAAGGCCGACATGGATGTCGCCACCGTCGACAAGCTCTTCCGCGAGGCCGTGCCCTCCTGGAACGAGTTCGCCCTGGCCGTCGCGGAACGGCGCGATGCGTATCTCCGCCAGAAACTACTGGCCGGGGAATAGCCAACCCATCCTGTCACCCCATCACCACCTTGATCTTGCGGAGACGCTTGCGTTGAAGCGGCGCGCCGGGAATGCTATGCTGTGCGCATGACCGGCGAGAAAAGCAACACATGGGCCTTGTGGTGCCTGACGGCCTCGGCCTTCTGTATGGGCTTCTCCCTGCCGCTGGGGCGCCTGGGACTGCTGGCGACCGCCGTGTGCCTCGCCGTGGACGCGGCGCGCGGCCGGCGCCGCCTGCGCATGCCGCTGACCGGCTGGCTCTGGCTGGCCCTGGCCGCGCTGGCGGTGGTGGTCACGGCGCACGGCATAAACCCCGCGAAAGGGCTGGGCAAACTCGACAAGCTGGTCTGGTTCATGGGCCTGCCGGTCGCCGCCTCGGTCGTCGATT
>CAYRPP010000169.1:0-4584 GCA_964426115.1 uncultured Lentisphaerales bacterium
AGTAGCTGCACCAGCCGCAGCCGCTCTGCGCCCAGACCTTGACCACGCGCAGATCGAGCGTGGCGGCCGGCAGGGTGCCGTGCGGACCATGCAGATCGCCGACCACCAGATCGGCCGTGCGGCCGCGGGTGGCGACACGGGATTGGAGGAGAAATGAGGCCGCTTCGAACTCGCCCCGGGCGGCGATCAGCATCACCGTCCCGCCCAGACGCCCATCCAAGGGCGGCGTGTCCGGCAGCCGGCGTAGGTTGCTCAGGGCGGGTACGGCGTAATACACCAGCACGGGGCTTTCCGTGGCGTCCTGCGGACAACAGCGTGCGGCGTCAACTGGCTTCATGGCATCAACTCCTCGTTCGGCGCGCCCGTTCAACCGGCAACCGATGCCGTTGAGCACGAATTGTATCGGCGATTCGGTAAATATGCAACCGCCGCCAGCCAGAGTTCATCAATGTTTGTCGAAACACTTCAAAACATTCGGCATAAGGATTGACGGGCCTATGGTGAAACCCGTAATCTCAGACTGAATTTCTGAAGATTTCACAGGGACCCTGTTGGCGACAAGAGTGAAGCCAGAGCAAAATCAAACGTCGCTGGTTACGGCTCGCAAGCTCGCTGAACATGAGCGCTAGACGTTCGAGGAACAGTATCATGAAGAGATCATCATTTATGCCCATTGCGCATCGGGGGGCATCCGCCTATGCGCCGGAGAATACCTTTGCGGCCTTCGATCTTGCTCTGCAGATGGGCGCAGTTCACATCGAACTCGATGTTCATCCCGCAGCGGACGGGCCATCTGTGGTTATTCATGATAGTACCCTTGAGAGGACTACTAATGGAACCGGGCCTGTAGATCAGCGTTCCTTGGCCGAACTAAAGGCACTCGATGCCGGATCGTGGTTCAATTCAAAATTTGCCAATGAACGGATTCCCGCATACACGGAAGTTCTGGAACGCTATGCCAGACGGGCGCATCTTCATACGGAGATCAAAAGTAATAAAGCGAAATTTTGTCGGCAAGTCGTCGATGAAATCCGTAATTATGGGGCGGAAAAGCATGTGACCATAACGGCGTTTGAATGCGAGTTTCTGGATGAAGTGCGCCGGTATGCCCCCGAGCTTCCCACCGGTTGGCTGGTGGGGGAAATTACCGAGGGTATTCTTGCAACCGCAAAACATATGGGGATCGCGCAGATATGCCCCCAAGCGAGCACGATAACCGCAGAGATTGTACGGCTTCTACACAATGAAGGTTTCACGGTGCGGGCTTGGGGAGTGCCATCGGAAGATTTGATGCGAGCGGTGGTACGTTCTGGTGCGGACGGCATGACGGTCAATTTTCCAGACAAACTCATCCAGTATTTGTCCTGATGTCGGATCGTCCCACGCAGTATGTCTTGCCGGAAGACGGCATCCACATGAACAAGACCGGCCACGATATGTTTGCCCGCAAGATGTACGAACTCGTGAATGACCTGCTCCTTGTAGAGCGTCATCCAGCACCCGAAGACGGAACGCGGGGCAAGCTCGCGACAAGGTAAAAATGCTCACGGCGACAGCCGCGCGTCGTGCACTATAAGCTGCAGCGTAGTCTCGCCGCCGAAGCTGTTCTCCTGCATCTCGCCGACGATGTCGAAGGCGCCGCGGTGGGCTGCCAGCGGCGGGAGCCACGCGCCGCCGCGGAACCAGACAGCCGTCAGCGGCACACCCCCGGCCGTGCGCAATTCGAGCCTCAGATGGTCGCCGTCGGTGCCGATGGCGCGCGGCGGCGAGGCCAGCGTGACCCCGCGCAGCCCCCAGCAGGGACGCGGATGCCCCTCGCCAAAGGGTTCGAGTCGGCGGATGCCGTCCACCAGGCGCCGGTCAATGTCTTCCGGCCGCAGCCAGCCGTCTATCAGCAGCTCGGGAAGCGACGACGCCGCGCCCGCCTGGGCGAAACAGGCCGCGGCGAAAGCCTCGCGGAAGGCCGCGAAGGCGCCGCGTTTCAAGGTGAAGCCCGCCGCGCGGGCATGCCCGCCCATGCGCTCCAAATGCTCGCCGCAGGCCTTCAAAGCCTCGACGGCGTGATAGGCTTGACCGGCGCGGATCGAGCCGCGGCCGCCGCCGTCGTCGTCGAGCGCGACGACGGCGGCGGGACGGTGGTAGCGGTTCATCAGCCGCGCCGCGACAATTCCCGCCGTGCCGCCATGCCAGCCCGTGCCGCCGACCACCACCGCGCCGTGGCTGTCGGCGTGGAACCATTCGCCGAGCTGCTCGTCGGCGCGGAGGAGCAGATCCTGCTCCGTCGCTTTGCGCAGGGCGTTGGCGTTGTCGAGCTCGATGGCCAGCCCGCGCGCCTCGTCCACGTCGTCCGTGGTCAGCAGGCGGAACGCGGGCTCGGCCGTCGCCATGCGCCCGGCGGCGTTGAGACGCGGCGCGAGCACGAAACCGAGGTGGTAGCTGTCGACGGGGCTGTTGGAGATGCCGCTCTTGCGCATCAGCTCGCACAGGCCGACGCGCGGCTTGCGGTTCAGCGCCCGCAGCCCGTGGGCCACGAGCGTGCGGTTGTCGCCCAGCAGCGGAACGACATCGGCCACGGTGGCGATCGCCACGGCCTCGATCCATCCAAAGAGCCGGCGGCGCTCGCCGGACTGGTCGCCGCGCA
Source organism: uncultured Lentisphaerales bacterium (assembly GCA_964426115.1). Classification (GTDB taxonomy): domain Bacteria; phylum Verrucomicrobiota; class Kiritimatiellia; order RFP12; family JAAYLN01; genus JAAYLN01. Next base: position 2,642 of record CAYRPP010000169.1, read on the forward strand.
GCTTGACCAGGGCGCAGGCGAGTTGGAAGGCGACACCCGCGCCGCAGAGGTGGCGCATCGGGGGCGGCATGGCGTCCAGGTGCGGATTGACCACGAGGCAGTCGCCGGGGAAATCGCCGGACGGCGTGTGATGGTCGGTCACCAGCAGGCGTATGCCGCGGGCCCGCAGCTCGGCGAGTAGTTCCGTCGCCCCCATGCCGCAGTCCACGGTGATGAAGAGCGCCGGCGCTCCGCCTGCCAGGCAGCGGTCGAGCGCGGCGCGGGTGAGTCCGTAGCCCTCGGTGTGCCGGTCGGGTAGAAAGGGGCGCACGCGGCCGCCGAGGTGGCGTATCAGGTCGGTCAGCAGGGCCGTGGCCACCACGCCGTCGACATCGAAGTCGCCGAAGACGACCATCTCGCCGCCGTCGGCGATCGTCTGCTGCACGCGGTCGGCCGCCTCGCGCAGCGTGGCGACGGCGAGCGGATCGGCGAGCTTCTGCGCCAGGGGGTCGAGGAAGACGGCGGCGTCGGCGGGTGCCGCGTGTCCGCGGGCGGCCAGCAGCGCGGCGAGCGGCAACGGCAGGCCGAGGGCCTCGGCCAGCGGGCGGATTCCGGGGCCGGGCGCCTCCGCGTCACGCCAGGCATGGACGGGCAGCACGGGCGCCGTGTCTGGAGGCCGGCCCGCCACGTTTCAGTCCAGCTCGTGCACGAGGAGCCCCGAGCGCAGCTTGGGCTCGAACCACGTGCTCTTGGGGGGCATGATCCGTCCGGCGTCCGCGATGTCCATCATCTGCTGCACGCTGCAAGGGTACATCGAGAAGGCCACGGCCTCGCGTCCGGCGTCGACCCGCCGTGTCAGCTCGTCCGTGCCGCGGATGCCGCCGACAAAGGAGATGCGGGTGCTGGTGCGCGGGTCGTCGATGCCGAGGATCGGCTGCAGCAGGCGGTCCTGCAGCACGCTGACATCGAGCACGGCGACAGGGTCGGCCACGAAGGGCGCCCATGCGAGCCGGTACCATTGTCCGGCCAGATACATGTGGGTCTGGCGGGGCGCGGCGGGGGCCGGACCGGCGTCCGGCGTCACCTCGAACACCTCGCCGACGCTCTTCAGGAAGTCCGCGGGCGCCAGGCCGTTAAGGTCGGCGACGCAGCGGTTGTAGGGCAGGATGCGCAGGTGTGACTGGGGGAAGAGCACGGCCAGGAACCAGTTGTACTCCTCGCGTCCGGTGTGGCCGGGATTGGCGGCGCGGCGCTCGGCGCCGGCGCGGAAGGCCGCCTTGGCGCGGTGGTGGCCGTCTGCGACATACGCCAGCGGCACCGCTTCGAAAGCCGCGCGCCAAGGCGCGGTGGCGCCCCCGGCGCGCCAGACGGTGTGGCGTACGCCGTCGTCCGCCGTGAAATCGTATAGCGGCGCCGCGGCCGTGGCCTTGTCCATCAGCGCGTCCAGCGCGGGCGTGTCGCGGTAGGCGAGGAAGACCGGGCCAGAGTTGGCCTTGAGCGCCAGCGCGTGGCGTGTGCGGTCGTCCTCCTTGTCCTGGCGCGTCTTCTCGTGCTTGCGTATGATGTCGGTCGCGTAGTCGTCGATGTGGCAGCAGACGACCACCCCGGTCTGGCTGTGCCTACCCATGGTCTGCCGGTAGACATAGATGCACGGCTTGGGCTCGCGGATCAGGCTGCCGCGGTCGACGAACGCGCGCAGCGCGGCGGCGCCCTGCGCGTAAACGGCTTCGGAATGCGGATCGGTGCCTTCCGGAAGGTCGATCTCCGGGCGCGACACGTGCAGGAAGCTCTCGGGGTTGCCCGCGGCGAGCGTTCGCGCCTCGGCGGTGTCAACGACATCATAGGGCACGGAGGCCAGGCGGGCGGCCACTTCGGGGGCGGGGCGCAGGGCGCGGAAGGGGTGTATCTTCATGGCCGCTAGCCTAGCGCATCCCCTCCGCCAGTTCAAGCGATGCGTTAGGGGC
>CAYRPP010000170.1:0-4505 GCA_964426115.1 uncultured Lentisphaerales bacterium
CTTGTTGCACTGGGTGCCGGTGCCATCCTGTATTTCAGGAACAACCGCGGCGGCTGGCTGCCGCCAGGCGAGGGAGGCGCCCTGAAGGGACTGGCGGCGGCGCATCCCGACGTCCTCGGCTTCGGCGGCACCACCTGGCTGCATGTCGATGCCGGGCAGAAGGCCTTGCACGACCACGCCGCCGTGGCGGCCTTCGCCTGGAACCCCAACCAAACCTGCCGCGAGCTGCCGGAAGACTGCCGCCGGTATATGCTCGACACAATGACGCACTTTACCGCAGAAAAATAGGAAAGAAATGAGGAGCACCATGAACACCACCAAGTTGCTGACACTGCTGCTTCCCGCGGCGCTATCGCTGAGCGCGGCGCGGGGTCAGGTCGAGGTCCTGCCGGCCTCCGAGACGGCGCGCCTGCTGGGCGATCTGCCGGAGTTGCAGCGCGCGGCCGCCCATCCCGAGATCAAGGCTCATCTTGGGAGGCGCGCCGGCGCCAGTACGCCGGAGGCAATCAGGCTGGCCGTCAACGCCGTGCGGGTGGCGCGCGAGGCGACCAACCTCCCGCCGGCTTCGCCGGTGGTGCATTACCGCGTCCCGGCCACCAGCGACGCCCAGTACCTGCCCGACGCTTATCCCTACAACGGACGCGCCCTGCACACGGTGGGCATCGTCTCAGGCACCGACGCCTACGAGCCGGGCTCGTTCCTCCTCTATCCGCTCAAGGATGTCGGCCTCGTCGAGCTCAAGCTCGACACCTTCAGGAGCAAAGAGGGGCGCGTCTTCCCCGCCGGGAACCTCGACCTGGCCGTGGTCAAGGTCTGGTACCAGAACGGCAACGGCTGGTACAGCTACTTCATGTGCGAGGGGGGGCTCAAGCTCTGCCCCGAGCTGCTGCTGCACGACGAGGGGCTGATCGTGGCCGACACCGGACGCGAACAGAACTACGCCCGCGTCAAGGACGAGGAGGGCAACGGCAAGCTGGTCTGGATCACCCACTACAAGGGGATGGAGGATACCTTCAATCCGGACAGCGACCATTTCGCCGACGCCGCGACGATCCAGCCTGTGACGCTCACGGAAGGCGAGTTCAAGCAGTTCTTCCTGACGGCGCACATCCCCGCCGGAACGCCGCCTGGGCTTTACACCGGCGCGGTGCGCGTCGAACAGGGGAAGACTGTGCTGCACACAGTCCCGGTCGCGATCCGTGTCCTACCCTTCCAGCTTCCCAAGCCCAAGTGCCACTTCGATGACACCCGCGACTTCGTCTGCCATGATGGCAGCCGGCTGGGGATCGACATGGGTGTCGAGCGCTTCGAGCGTATCGCGACGGATTTCCGGCGGCACGGCATCGACTCGATTGGCATAGGCTACCCCTACCGGCCCACGACGCTGGAGGCCTTCGAGATCATCAAGCGGCTCGGCTTCCGCCTCGACGGGGCGCTCTTCTCGGGCGGCTGGCGCCACGTCGCCGGAGACAACCGCTACGCCTGGCGCAACACGGCGAGGCGCGTCAAGAAGCAGTACCACGACCTGGGGCTGGAGGTCGACGGGCGCCCCATCGGCTACGCCGACGAGCCGGGCGACGCATCTGTGAAAAACTTCCGCGAGCAGTACGACATCTACCAGCAGGAGGGTTTCACGCTCGAGATCGCGGGCCACGGCAGCATCTACCGCAAGGCGGCCTACTGCCACTCCGACGTGATGATCGCCACGCGTCCCGAGGACAGCGATACGCCGCGGCGTTGGAACGAGATCGGCCTCGCCAACGTCTCGTGGTACGCCTACAACCACAACAGCACCGAGAATCCCTGCTTCACGCGCCGCCAGTACGGCCTGACGCCCTGGCTGGCCGGCTTCAGCGCCATCCAGAACAACGTCCACGCCTTCGGTCCTTACAACGACCGCGCCCGCACCACCTACAAGCCCTTTGTGGACAGCTACGCCGACGGGCGGAGTCATATCACAACCCTGCAGTTCGAGGGCAAGCGCGAGGGTATCGACGACATCCGCTACGCCACGCTGCTGCGCCGGCTGGCCAAAAAGGCCGCCGCCTCGTCCGACTACAAGGTCGCCAACCGCGGCCGCATAGCCCTCCAGTTCTTCGCCGACATCGAGAGCACGCTTGATGATCCCGCGGCGCTGCGCCGGGAGATGATCCGCCACATTCTCGACCTGCTGCCCCTGACGGGCGGCGACACCGAAGGAGCCCGGTCATGAAGCTTGCCCTCAACACTCTTGTCCTGTTCTTCTCTCTTCTGGCCGCGGGGCTGGCGGCGCAGGAGGCCAAGCCCGCGCAACCGGCGCCGCCGGTGGCTGTGACCAAGGAGCAGTGGGATGCGATCAAGACCGCCGAGACGGCGGGCGACTTCGCTCGCGCCGTCGCGATGCAGGAAAAGATCATCACCGGCAAGGAGATCGCGCCGGCGGACCGCGTGAACGCCCTGCGCGGCTACATCGACCATGCCACGCGCAAGCGTGGGGGCGCTATGGGCGACAAGGCCGACGCTTGGGTTCCAATGCTGTCTGAGGCGGCCGGGAGCAATGCCGGTGTTCTCAATAACCTCGTGCAGCAGCAGTTGCGGCTGGCCGACCTCGCCCGCGACGCCGCGCGGCGCGAGGCGGTGCTGCGGGAGGCCGCCGGCAACGGGCGGCTCGATATCCGCAGCCGTAGCGAGTTCGCCGGACAGGCCGCCAAGGCCCATCTGCTGCGCACCGACGACATTCCCGGCGCCGCCGCCCTGATCACGCCGCTGCTCGATGTGCCCGACATGGCCGAGCGCGACGTGATGTTCGTCTGCAAGGAGATGGGCGACTTCTGGAAGCTGGCCGGCGACCTTGAGAAGGCCGTCGCCGCCTATGAGGTCATCAACGAGCGGGCCCCCGCGCAGAAGGCCAGTGCGGTCAGCTTCATCCGCAGCGCCTATCTCGAGTTCGGCGAGCCGGAAAAGGCTCAGAAGTACTTCCTGGAGCACGCCGATACGATGGCCAAGGCGCAGGAGGACCGCGGTCTGGCGCTGAAGCTGCTCGACGACGAGAGCACCCCCCTCGACATGCGCCGGCAGCTTTTCCACCAGTTTCTAGGCGACACGCCGGAGGATGCCACCGTGCGGTCCAGGCATGCCGGTCTATACGCCGACAAGGATCTCGATCCCAACCGCTACCGTTTCAAGCTGGCGCCCAGGGTCGGCAACTGCCAGTATGTCCTGGAGATGCTGGGCTACGGCGAAAAGGGCCGGTGGGCCGAAGACCTCAACGGCTATCTAGTTCCCAAAGTCAAGGCGCTGGCCGGTCTGAACCGCGAGGCCGAGGCCGCCGCGGCGATTGCCGCCTGGCTGACGCAGACCAAGGCCGGTTCCAACGCCAAGCCGCGGGATCGCCACTTTCTGACGCTGGCCGCCGCCGTGTTGCCGCTGCCCGACAAGGTCGGCGTCGCCAAGCCCGCCATCGACGCCGTCAACGCAGCCGCGCCGCAATATGCCGAATTCACGCCGGCCGAGCAGGCTCAGCTTCTCATGGATCTGGCCTCGCTCGTCTCGCACACCCGCAAGCACGACCTGACGCTCGATATACACGGGCTTTATGACAAATGCTTCGTGGCGCAGCCGCGCAAGGAGGCCGCGGCGGTCTTCTGCAACGAGCCGGTCGATAGTTTCGACGCATTCCTGCGTGTCCGCGACCGGATGAAGCCCGAGCTTCTGGACCGCCGGTTCAAGGGCGATCTAAAGATGATCGTCGCCACCGACATCGCCAGCGGCGGCGAGCGGGCGGCGGCGCTCGAGGGCGGCGCTGCTGCCGAGACCGGCAAGCTCTACATCCTCTGCGACGAGGAGGGGGTGCGTTTCTACTTCGACATCCCCGACCCCGACGGGATCGCGTTCGGCGCAGGGCTGACGGGGCGGAGCCACACCTTCGAGATGTTTTTCGCGCCGGGCTGGAACCAGCCCTATCTCGGCCTCGGGGCACGCTTCGGCGCCTCGATGCGGGAAGGCTGGTTCTACCAGACGACCTACAACAACCTCACGCACCAGCGGTTCGAGGAGAACAGCCCGAACTACAAGTCTGATGTACGCTATTACGACAAGGGGTTCCTGGCATCTTTCTTCTTCGGCTGGGACGCCATGTTCGACAAACTGCCCGACACACCGGACAAGTTCCTCGAGTTCGACACCATCGACTGGGCGCCCGGCGGCGGCATGGCCTGGAGTTCGCGCCTCAACGTCCACTCGCGGCTCGAATGGGGGCGGGTGCGCTTCTTCCTCACGCCCGCGCAGCTTGCCCGCATCCGCAACCGCATCATCTTCAACGCCCGCCGCGAGTACATGGCGGAGCGCGACCGTCCCAACGGGCCGGTCGACTTCTGGAAGGACGAGGTGCTGGGCGATCCGGCCTTCTACAACGCCGCCGTCGCGCCGCTGGTGGCGCGTCTCGACGCCGCGCTGGCCGATGTCGCGACCGGTATGGACGCGGCCACCATCGACCGCCTCTGCCGCGAGGCCGTGCCGGGCTGGAA
>CAYRPP010000171.1:0-4485 GCA_964426115.1 uncultured Lentisphaerales bacterium
GTAGCGGTCTCCAAAACCGCGGGTTGGGGGTTCGATTCCCTCCTGGCCTGCCAGTCCCCCTTCCGGGATGGAGCCGCGGCGGAGAAGGGGAACAGCGGGATCGTCATGGTATACGGAGCCAGTCAGCGATGAACGCGAATGTGCAGCAGATCGTAAAGCAGGTGCGCGGTTTCACCGGCGAGGTCGCCGCGGAGTTCCAGCGCACGACCTGGCCCGACCGGCGCGAGCTGGTGGAGTCGACGGTGGTGGTGATGGTGTTCATCGTGCTGCTGGCCTTCTCGGTGCTGGCCTGTGACAAGGTGATCCAGTTCATGCTGCATCTGATCCACGCCTGACGCGGGGGCCGCGGCCGCCTTCGCGGGGCCGGGGACTCGACGGGGAGAGCCGATGACCAAGCAGTGGTTTGTCTTACATACGTTGACCGGGCAGGAGCAGAAGGCCAAGCGCTTCATTGAGGCGCAGGCCCGGCTGCAGGAGCTCGGGGAGTACATCGGCGACGTCGTCATTCCGACCGAGAAGGTCTCGGAGACGAAGCAGAACAAGAAGACGACGGTGGTGCGCAAGTTTTTCCCCGGCTACGTGCTGATCAACATCGCGCTCTACGACGAGGCGCGGCAGCTGATTCCGGCGAGCTGGCGCTTCATCCGCGACACGCCGGGGGTGATCGGTTTCCTGGGCGGCGAGAAGCCGGTGCCGCTGTCGTCGGACGAGGTTCACGCGATTTTCGACCAGGTCGAGGCGAAGAAGGACAAGATCCGCCCGAAGGTGGCCTTCGAGCCGGGCGAGCTGGTCACGATCCTGGAGGGGGCCTTCAAGGGCTCCCAGGGTGCAATCACCGAAGTCGATCCCGGCCGGGGCCGGCTGAAGGTCAACGTGATGATCTTCGGCAAGGAGGTCCCGGTCGAGCTGGAATACTGGCAGGTGGAGAAGGTGGCCGAGCCGCCGCCGCATCCGGTGCCGGTTCACGGCTGACAACAGCTGGCTCGCTGGCACCGGATGGGACCCGGGAGAGTCGCAAACGACGAGGACAACATGGCGAAGAAAATCACAGGCATCATCCGCTTGCAGGTACCGGCGGGCGCCGCCAATCCGGCGCCGCCGATCGGGCCCGCGCTGGGCGCGCAGGGCGTCAACATCATGCAGTTCTGCAAGGAGTTCAACGCACGCACGGCCGACAAGGCCGGCCTGATCATCCCCGTGGTGATCTCGGTCTACGCGGACCGCAGTTTCTCGTTCATCTTGAAGAGCCCCCCCGCCGCCGTGCTGCTTAAGCGCGCCGCGGGTCTGGCCAAGGGGTCGGGCGTGCCGAACCGCGAGAAGGTCGGCAAGGTAACCCGCGAGCAGGTTCGCGAGATTGTCAAGCTCAAGCAGGCGGACATCAACGCGGTCAGCGAGGACGCGGCCATGCGCATCATCGAGGGCACGGCCCGCAGCATGGGCATCGAGGTCGAGTAAGGCGGGAGTGGCAGCACCATGGCAAAGCACGGCAAGAAATACCGCGACACCCTCAAGCAGGCGCCCAAGGCTCCGGTGAGCCTCGAGGAGGCGGTCGCCTTCGTCAAGGAGCATGCGGGCGCGAAGTTCGACGAGACCGTCGAGATCGCCATGCGCCTCGGAGTGGATGCGTCCAAGTCCGACCAGACCGTGCGCGGCACGGTCAGTCTGCCGCACGGCACGGGCAAGGCCGTGCGCGTGATCGTCTTCGCGGCCGGGGCGCAGGCCGACGCGGCGCGCGCGGCCGGCGCCGATGAGGCGGGCCACGACGACCTGATCGAGAAGGTCAAGGGCGGCTGGACGGAGTTCGACGTGGCGATCGCCACCACGGACGCCATGAAGGAGGTCCGCAAGCTCGGCCGCGTGCTGGGCCCGCGCGGCCTGATGCCGAATCCCAAGACCGGCACGGTCACGGACGACGTGGCCCCGGCGGTGGCGGCGGCCAAGGGCGGGCGCGTCGAGTTCCGCATGGACCGCACAGGCAACGTCAGCGTGCGCTGCGGCAAGCGCAGCTTCGAGGCGCGCAAGCTGCTGGAGAACATCCTGGCGATCGTCGAGGCCCTCAATGCCGAGCGACCCGCCGGGGCCAAGGGTGCCTTCATCCGCACCTGCACAATCAGTTCGACCATGGGTGTCGGCATCCCGGTGCTGCTGCCCTCCAAGGAGTAACGGGAGCCAATCATGAGACCCGAGAAAACCGAGATCATGCGGGAGATCACCGGCCGCCTGCAGGACGCCGACAGCGCGTTCCTGCTGAGCTATGGCGGCCTGACGGTGGCGGAGATGCACGCACTGCGCCAGGCGCTCCTGCCGGTCGGCGGGCGCGCGCTGGTGGCCAAGAACAGCATGCTGGGCAAGGCCGCCGCTTCGCTGGGATGGGAAGATCTTTCGGCGCTGCTGACGGGCCCGACGGCGGTCGTGACCGGCAAGGGGGACGCCTCCGAGCTGGCCAAGGCGCTGGTCGCGTTCGTCAAGGCGCACGAGAAGGCTGCAGTCAAGGGCGGTTGCCTCGACGGCAGGGTGTTGCAGGCGGCGGATGTTGACGCACTCTCCACGCTGCCATCACGCGAGGTCATGCTCGGCCTGGTGGTGGGTACTGTGGCGGCGCCGCTCACGCAGCTGGTTGGCGTGTTCAACCAGAAGCTGCTCTCCCTGCTGTATGTCCTGAAGGCAGTGGAAGCGAAGAAGGGCCAGGCCGCCTGACCGGCCAGGCATGGTGAGTTGGATCTGGGAACGAAAGACAAGAGGAACGAAGCATGAACGACGAAGCGAAGGTTGAAGTCACCGGCAAGATGGCGGAATTCATCGACTGGGTGGGAACCCTGACGGTGCTCGATCTGTCGAAGCTGGTCAAGGCTCTGGAAGCGGCCCTGGGCGTGTCGGCGGCGGCCCCCGTGGCCGTGGCGGCGGCCCCTGCGGCTGCGGCGGCCCCGGTCGAGGAGAAGACCGAGTTCGACGCGGTGCTGGCCGAGGTGGGTGCGAACAAGATCGCCGTCATCAAGGAGGTCCGCGCCATCACCGGCCTGGGCCTAAAGGAGGCGAAGGATCTGGTTGACGGCGCGCCGAAGCCCATCAAGACGGGCGTCTCCAAGGACGAGGCCGCCAAGATCAAGGAGCAGGTCGAGAAGGCCGGCGCCAAGGTCGAGATCAAGTAGGCCGCGCCCGCGTCCGCCTTTCCGAGCGGCCACCCGCACGACGCGCGGGTGGCCGCTGTTGCCGTTTCCCGCGTCAACCCGCACCAAACGCCTCCGAGGTAACCGATGGTAGAGAGACAAGTGTTCGGCAAGCTCAAGCCGGTTATCCAGCCGCCCAACCTGATCGAGATCCAGACGCAGTCGTACAAGGATTTCCTCCAGGCCGATGTCGCTCCCGCCCGGCGCGACAACGCCAAGGGACTGCAGGCGATCTTCCGCGAGGTCTTTCCCATCGAGAGCTTCGAGCCCGGGAAGTACGTGCTCGACTTCGTCAAGTACACTCTGGGCGAGCCGAAGCTCAGCGCCGTGGAGGCGCTCGCCAGCGGCGGGACATACGCGGCACCCTTCCATGCGACCTTCACCCTCAAGGAGGGCGAGGAGGTGCGCGAGGAGGAGGTCTTCATGGGCGAGATCCCCCTGATGACGCCCGACGGCGCCTTCGTGGTCAACGGTGCCGAGCGCGTGATCGTCTCGCAGCTCCACCGCTCGCCCGGCGTGTGCACCGAGTCCGCCCAGCACGCCAACGGCCAGACGCTCTATTCCGTGCGCCTGATTCCCGACCGCGGCTCGTGGATCGAGATCCAGTTCGACACCAGCGACATCATGTGGGTCTACCTAGACCGCCGCCGCCGCCGCCGCAAGTTTCACGCCACCACCTTCCTGCGCGCCCTGGGCTTTGGCTCCGACGAGCAGATCCTGCGCCAGTTCTACACCTTCGCCAGCGTCCGCACCGCCGACGCCTTCACCGCCGAGCAGCTCGAGTGGCTGCGTTTCAAGGACGACGTCATCGACGTCGACTCGCAGGCCGTCCTCTCGCGGCGCTACGAGCCCCTATCGGAAGCGCTGCTCAAGCAGATGGCGCAGGCCGGGTTCGCCGCGATCGATGTCATCGACGTCTCCTGGGACGAGGGACTGCTGCTGAAGACCCTGGCCGCCGACCCCACGCGCTCCGAGGAGGAGGCGCTCAACGACATCTACCGCCGCCTGCGCCCCGGCGACCCCGCCACGGCCTCCAACGCCAAGCAGCTCATCAAACGCCTCTTCTTCGACCCGCGGCGCTACGACCTGGGGCGCGTCGGGCGCCACAAGATCAACCTCAAGCTCAAGCTGCAGGGCAAGGTGCCTGGGGATCTGCGCGTGCTGCACGAGAGCGGCATCGACGTGATCGAGTCCATCCGCATGCTGCTGGACATCAAGTCGGGCCGCGACGTCGTCGACGACATCGACCATCTCGGCAACCGGCGCATCCGCACCGCCGGCGAGCTGCTGGAGAACCAGTGCCGCATCGGCCTCGGCC
>CAYRPP010000172.1:0-4482 GCA_964426115.1 uncultured Lentisphaerales bacterium
GATCTTCGAGCAGGCGCGACGACTGGCCTGGACTTCCGGCGCGGCGCCGAAGAACACTGTATCCGGTTAGACGAGGGAGAAGCTACGGATTTCGCGGACGGCGCGGATTTGCGGGAAAAAGAAAGGTGGGGCAGACATTCCTGCCTGCCGATTTTCACCCCGATCCTTAGCGGCAGACAGCGCGTCAAGGCGCGCCGAATGCTCATTGCAGAATCAGTACTGTCCCGGCAGGGATGTAGGGATGTTCGAAGAAACCGATATCCGGAAGCTTTCGGTCGATGCGCGGGTTGCCGAAGAAATCGGTCGCGGTTTCCATCCAGGCGCCGGGAAGACCCGCATTGACGCACGGCGACGTGCGCCGGTAGCGGTAGTCCCCGGCCGCGGTGTCGAGAAAGGCCGGATCGGCGGTCACGCCGTTGGTTCCGATTGCGACGGGAACGCAGCAGTTTGAAAAGAGCGTGTCCGTGCCCGTCGCGTCCTGCGCATTGTAGTCGGTGCCCTCTTCGCCCGTCAGGTTCACGTTGTCGCGGATGATGCAGTTCACGACGCTTCCGCCTGTCGCGTAGACGCCGCCCGCGCGCCCCGTGCCCGTCGCGTCCGTCGCGATGTTGCCGACGACCGTGCAGTTGCGGAGCGTGCCGCCGGCAACGTAGGCGCCGCCGGCGCAGTCGGCCTTGTTGCCCGTGATGAGGCTGTTTTCGACGATGCCGCCGCTCCCGACGGTAACCCCGCCTCCCAGATAGTAGTTGCCGGGATTCGTCAGCGTCACGAGGTTGTTCGAGAAGACGCAACACATGACACGGGCATTGGCGCCGGAGACATGGGCGCCGCCGCCGCTGGTGTTGACGCTTGCGACATTGTTCGTGAAGAGGCAGCGCAAGACGGTGCCGCCATTGTTCTCGATGCGGATGCCGCCGCCGATGGCGCCCCGGCCGCCCGTGATGGCGAGCCCGCTCAGCAGGGCGCCGGCGTTGTTGATATTGAAGACCTGGACATTGAGGCCGCGGACAACGGTCCGGTTCCATCCCTCGCCGGCAATGGTCACCGCGCGGGTCAGCGAAATCGTATCCGCAAGCGGATAAACACCCTCCGCAACGTGGATCGTCACGCCGTCGATGGCGATCGCGACAGCCTCGGCGAGGTTCGAGGTCGCAGTTGCCGGCGAAGCGTACGGGAACGTGCCCGACCCGGCGTACGAGACGTAGATGTCGGACGGGATCACGACAATGCAATTCGCGCCGAGATAGCTATAGTCCTCGCCTCCGCTCGTGACGACGAGCGAGACCGAATGCCGCCCGATGCCGAAAACGTTCGTGGCGCAAACGCCAGTCGCATCGTAGACGTCGTCGCCGTCGAAATCCCACTGGAAGACGCAATTCGAAGGATTGAGGCCGCTGACACTCCCCGTGAAGACGACCTGCAGCGAATCGAGGCCCGTGTCGTTGTCGACGGTGAAGCCGACGCCAACCTGATCCGAATCGTACTCGAAGGCGCCGATGTCGATGGCCGCGCCGCTCGTGCGCGCGCCGCCCGCCAGATCGAGGCTGCCCGCCTCGGCGATCGCGCGGCCCGCGTCGATGCAGGGGGAACCCGTCTCAAGCGCGTAGGTCGTCTCGTTGCACGGGAAAGTGGCTGTGGGAACCGGATCGACGCCAACCCCCACGTCGGCGCAGACGTTGCTGAAGGCAATCTCCGTCGGGATCGTCGTGCCGGCGAGGCTGACCCAGTCGGGGGATCCGATGGTGGCCGTGCCGTATTCGATGTTGCCGTAGAGGATCGTGTTTACAACGTATCCGGCGTTGGCTTTGCGGTAGAGGCCGCCGCCCTGGTTCCCCTCGTTGCGGGCGATCGTGCAGTTCACCACCTGTCCGCCCGACATGTAAATGCCGCCGCCATAGGGGTAGCGCGTTCCCGAACTCGTCGTGTTGGAGACGACGAGGCAGTTGTCGAGGCAGCCCGCCAACATGCAGACGCCGCCCCCACCGCCGGGATTCTGAACGCCATTGCCCGAAATGAGCGTGCGCGTCACCCGGCCGTTGGGCGTCATCATGTAGATGGCGCCCCCGCTGGTGTTGGAGTCCGCGACGTTCCCGCGGACGACGCAATTCGAGACGGTGCCGCCGGCGCCCGCGAGGCAGAGCGCGCCGCCGTGCATCGCAACTCTTGCGTTGGCCAGCGTGACGTTGGCCAGGAGTGCTTCCGCGTGGTTCAGCAGGAAATATCGGCAACTTGCGCCGCTCGCCGTGACAAATACGGCGCCCGTCGGCGCCGCGGAGCCGATGATCGTGATGGCGTCGAAAAGCATGTTTTCCGTCGAGACGGGATACGTGCCGGGCGCGACATGAATGGTGGTGCCGTCGCCCGCGAGCGCGAAAACGTCCGCGAAGTTCTTCGCGGCTGTCGCGGCGGACGTGTAGGGAGCGACGGACGTCGCGCAGGCGGCGTCGAGGTAAAGCTCTGAAGCGGTGACGAAAATCAGGTTCGAGAGGGTCGCGGATAGGGTTGTCTCGTCCGCGAGCGCCGCGTAGACGGCGACGGCGTGGCGCCCCGGGCCGAAGGTGTTCGTGGCAACGAGCCCTGTCGCGTCGCCCGCGTCGGCTTCCGCGAGCGTGCGACCGTCGAAGGCCCAGCGGATGGTCGCGCCGTCGAGCGAGCAGCCCGTCGCGGTGGCCGTGAAGGTGATGGTCGTGCTATCGCAGCCCGTGTAGGCGGAGGTGGAGAAACCGAGGGTCGCCACGGTCGGGTCGATCTCGTAGGCGCCAAGCTCCATCGCAACGCCCTGCGTGCGCGCGGCGCCCGCGACATCGGTCGCGGAGGTCGAGCTGCCGCTGGCCGCGTCGAGGCACGGCGAGCCGGGCAGCAGGCGGAAGTCGTCGTTCACGAAGTCGCGGAAGAGGGGATAGTCCGTGATATCGCCCGTGCCGACGGCCACGGGGGAGCAGTTGGTTTGAAGGGTCGGTTTCGTTCCGGCGATTCCCCAGTTCGGGCGCGCGTCGCCGCCGTCGAGGTAGGCTACGTTGCCCCAGACGATGCAGTCGACGACCTGCGCGGCTGCGTTGTCCGCGACGTAGACGCCGCCGCCGTAGCCCGCGTCGTTCTTGACTACTGTCGTGTTGCGCAGCGTTCCGCTGGCGAGGTAGACGCCGCCGCCCCGGGTCGACTGGTTCCGCTGGTTGCCCGGGAGCACGTAGTTGCCCGCGATCAGGCAACTGTCGATCGTGCCGCCGTTGGCGTAGACCCCGATACCGTCATTACCCATCGCATCGCTGAAGTAGCAGCCCGACACGATGCAGCGTAGCATCGTCGCGCCGCCCTGGAGGAAGACGCCGATGCCCGCGCCGCGCCGCAGGTTGCAGGCTGTTACGGCACAGTCACTCAGCGCCCCGCCGCCCGTTCCGAACCAGACGCCACCGCCGTTCTGGTTCAAGCTGGCGTGACGTCCGCGGGTAATCGTAAAGCCTTCGACGATGGCATTCGCGTTGTCGATCGACATCGCGCGGCACGAGAGCTGAGCGTCGATAACCGTGGTCTCCCGGCCCGCGCCATGGAGGGTGATTGCGTTCGTAACGGAGAGCTGCTCCGCGATGAAATACGTTCCCGTGGCCACATTGACAACGTCGCCCGCGACCGTCGCCGCTGCGAGGCCCGCCGCAATCGTCTTGAATGGCGCTTCCTGCGTGCCCGCGTTGGCATCGTCGCCGTCCGTGATGTCGACGTAGTACGTCGCGCCGTCGGCCACCGCCGCCATACCCACCCAGAGACTGAGCGCCATAGCTCGTAATGTCATCGTGCCACCCTTCAAGATCTGGTCATGAAAACACTAGCATCCCATAGGCACCATTAATCCCGTCACCAGGCGAGAGCCGACGGTACCATAAAACTAGCTGGAGATATTTTACTCGATGTGGCTGAACAGTATTCGGTTAGCGACCGGGGGTGAGGCAGAGCGGAGCGAGGGAAAGTGGAAGACTGGCGGAGCCGCACGCCGGTTTTCGGGTCGTTATTTGTGTGTCACCGGCCGACTTGACTGGCCGTGACGGGCTCATTGTGTCGGCACGTACAGCGGCAGCCCCCCGAAGAGGCGTCCGAACATGTTGGCGTTGCGGTCTTCCGCGTAATGGTTCAGAGCCTTCACCAGGCGGTCTGCGGGATCGGTGCAGCAATCGTTGAGCGTATGCAGGATGCTCATCAGCACGCTCCGGGTCTCGCGCCCCTTAACGGACTGTGAGCCGTGGCTGACCTTGCGGGCGATGGCCAGCGGACGGACGGCACGCTCGGCGGCATTGTTCTCGGCCGGCACACGCGGATCCCCGGTCCAGTGCCAGAGGCGCGGCTCGTTTTCGCGGAAGATGTTCTGGATGCCCTGCACGGAAGGGTGCCGCGCCGGCGCAAGGGTGATGGTCTCTATTCTCCGGCGGATGTACGCCGCCCGCACCAAGTAGGTCACCGGATCCCCGGCGCAGGCGGAGCGCAGCGTCATGG
>CAYRPP010000173.1:0-4480 GCA_964426115.1 uncultured Lentisphaerales bacterium
TCAGGTTCCGGCGCGTGTCGAGCGGCGGCACCTGCATGCGTTCGGCGGTCAGGCGCGCGTATTCGGCCAGAAGGTCGCGCCAGTCCTTGCCTTTGAGGACAATGACCTCCTCGGGAGTCTCGCCCTCGGCGATGTCCGGCTGGCGCACCTCGATGGCGTGCAGGTTGCCGCCCTTCTTGATCAGCGTGAAGAAGGTCAGCGACCGCAGGGCCGTGACGGCCCCCACCAGCGTGTACCGCCGCTGCTCTGCATGGCCGACGATGATGACGTCGTCGCTGGAGTATTCGGAGCAGAACCCGTCGGGGCCGAGGAACATCGACGGCTCGGTCCGGGGCCCCATGTTGTTATCGCCGCGGTACATGAAATAGGCGCCCGGGGGCAGGTCGAGGCGCACCTCGCGGCGATAGTATGAACTAATAGGCTTCAGGGCATTGGGCACGTGTTTCATGGATCCATTGTCCCGAAAAACGGGCTCATCAGCCAGCGGAATCCTTTGTTCACTCCCGGATTGACGACCTCGGGGCGATGTGGTTCACTCGCGCCATGCAGCCGCCGCCGCGGGAACCGCCCGAACTTGACAATCGCACCCGTGCCGCGTAACCTTAAGCTTGAGTAAAAGCGACATCCTGCTTGAACTCCCGCGGCTCTCGTCCGCCGACCGGCAGGAAATCTTCGGCCTGCTCTGGGAGTTGGAGGAGTCGGATGCCGTTCACGCGGACGCCCCGACTCCCGAAGAACGCGCCCGATTGGACGACGCGCTCGCGGCGTTCGCGCGCGACCCGAACGCCGGCCGGCCCTGGCGGGAGGTTATCGGTGCGATGGCGCAGCGGACGGCCATGTGACCTGGCATGTCAAACTACGGTCACCGCGACCACCGAAAGGCGCTTCGTCGCAGGAGTACCCCGTGACACGACTCCGCCACCTCCTCCCACTCCTCCTCGCCCCGCGCGCCGAACGACTCGAACAACTTCTACCTCGTTCGAGCAACATGGTGCTCCGCGCAGCATCCCCCACCGGCACCTGGGAGTCCGTCGTCACCTTCACCGGCGCATCGCCGTCCACCAACCTATGGCTCCCCGGCGCCGCTCCCCGCGCCTTCTACCGCGTCAGGAGCGTGAGTGGTAGCCGCAATGCCCGCTAACCCGCCTCAGCCGTTGCGGCCGCATCCGCCTGGCGTGGGACAGTAGGACGGGATCTACGGGACCTTCCCGCAGGTGCGCGGTCCGATACGTCCCGCGCTACCGTCGCTGCCGCACCGTATGGGAGGTAGGACGGGACCTAGGGGACGGTCCCGTAGATGCGCAGTCCGATACGTCCCGCGCTACCGCCGCTGCCGGACTGTATTTGGTCCTCGCAATCTTCCGCGCGATACCGCCGCCTGTCAACTCAACGCCGCCACGAACATCTTGCCACGCCCGAACTTGACAGCCATTCCCGCGCGGCATACCTTTACGCCATGAGCAAAAGCGACATGATGAACGTCCGATTGGTACAGACCGGTTCAAATGATCGTTGCCGGGAGTGTTTTCATGCGCGACGCTGATACCCTGCCCACCCGCGTAAAGGGACAATTGCCCGCCTGGCTCGGTGCCGCCGCGGCCCTGCTGCTGCTAATCCTATCTCTGGTAAAGGGCGACTGGCCGTTTTATCCCTCACACGGCGCCGGCTGGCCCGTGCCGCTGTCTTTCAGCGATGACATCGTTTGCAGCCTGCTGGCGCTGCTCGCCGGTTTGGCGCTGGCCTGGATGCCCGGCCTGACGCCATGGCGGGAGGGGGCGGGGCGCTGGCTCTTTCAATCCCCCCGTCGGCGCATCCAGTGGGTGCTCGGCGCGGCGGCGTTTCTCCTCTACACTGGCGTCGCGTGGTTCCGCTTCAAGGGGCTGCCATTCCTGGACGACGATGCCGCCGCGCTCTTCCAGGCGCGCATTTTCGCCGCGGGGCGCGTCACCGTGCCGGTACCCGAACATGGCCAGTTCTTCTCCCTTTTCGGCCTGCTAGGGCATGCTCACGAACACCCGTTTGTTTGCACCATGTACCCGCCGGGCCTCTCGCTGCTGCTGCTGCCCGGCTTGCTGGCGGGCGTTCCATGGATGATGATCCCGGCGACTGGCGGGCTGCTGGTCGCGGCGACGGTCGCGCTGGGCGCCGAACTGGCCGGCGAGCGGGTGGGCCGCCTGGCAGGGCTCTTCATGCTCGGTTCGCCGTTCATCGGCATCCTCGCCGGCACGCATCTCTCGCATATCCCCACCGCACTGCTTCTTGTCTGCTGCTGGCTCTCGGCGGCGCGCCTGCTTCGCACGGGCCTGGCATGCCACGGCGTGCTGGCCGGCTGCGCTTGGAGCGCGGCCTTCCTCTTCCGGCCGCTGACGGCGCTGGTCGTGGGCGTCATCATAGCCCTGGGGGTCGCCGCGCAGTGGCGGCGCGCGTTGGCGGCGTGGCGCGGTGTGCTGGCGGCGCTGCTGCTGGCCGTGGCTGGCGTCGCGCTGCTGGCCGCCTGGCAGCATGCAACTGTGGGCGATGCCCTGACGCCTGGACATGTCGTCGGCATGCGCCGCAACGGGCGCATGGGGTTTGTGCGCTTCACCGACACACGCGCCCACACGCCGGCGATCGCCTGGAATCACACACTGGCCCGTTTGCGCGCGGTCAACGACCGCCTCCTGGGCTGGCCGTTGCCCGCCCTGGCGCTGGTGTTTTGGCCCTTCCTCGTCCGGCGCGCGCGCGCGGGCGATCTCTGGCTGCTGACCGGCTGGCTTGGCCTGCTGGCCACCTACGCCTTCTACTGGTACTACGAGGAGTACTGGCCGGCGCGCTACACTACGGCCGGCATCCCGTTGCTGCTGATCATGGCGGCGCGTGGTTGGGAGCTATTGCTCGCGGCGGCGGGCGCCACCGGACGCGCGGCTCGGCTGGCGCCGCCCGCGGCGCGCGCTGCGCTAGCGGTCGGACTGGCCTATGCCGTGATTGTCGCCTGGCCCTGGGAGTGGAAACGGCTGGGCTGTCATCCCGGCGACATGGAGCATGTGCTGCCCCGGGCTCTGAAGGCCTTCAAGATCGACCGCGGCATCGTGTTCATGCGCTGCACAGGACGCATCCTGACACGCGGCGACGCCTACAACGACTTCTACGCCGCCGGCTTCGTGCGCAACGCGCTGCACATGGACGGGCCCCTAATCTTCGCGCGCAACCAGCGCGAGGACAACGAGTTGCTGATGCGCGATCTATCTCGCGGCCCATTTTATCTCTACACCTTCCATCGCGGCACGCACCAGGCCAATCTCGATCAATACGTGCGCGAAGGCGACTCCTGGGAGCTCAGGCACCTCGGACAGTATCCCGCGAACGTTTGCGGAGAGGCTGGAACCGACTGAGCTCAGTGAAGGCGAACATGAAGGGAACGTATTCGGAGGAACATTGCGCCGCTGTTTGCTGGCGTTCTTTTCGGGGGCGATGACAATTGACAGGTTTAGCGCAGGTATGCTATTTAGATCCCTGTATCGATGGACGGTTATTGTGTGTAGTTTGCGGTTCCGGAGTGAGGGCGGAATGATGACAATCAGCGCGACAAAGTCTTGTGCCGTCAGGTATGCCGGTTATGTTGCCGGCTTTTTTTGTGCCCTGAACGCGTGGGGGCAGGCGGATGTGCCGCGGTTCTACACGGCCACCTCGAATGAAGCGGTGACGGGCGCGGGACCGCTCGTCAAGACCGGCGCGGGCGTCCTCTGGCTGACGAGCCCCTCGAACAACACCTTCACGGGCGACATCACCGTGGGGGTCGACGGCGGCACGCTGCGCATCGGCGGCAACACGCTCTATGCCGCCGGCACGGGCCGCACCGGCACCACGCTGCCGGCCATGGGCTCGACCAACACGATCACGGTCAAGCGCGGCGGCATCTTCTACATCCAGGACAACCAGGGCGCCCCGAACGGCTACATCGCCAACCGGCTCGGCAGCGAGGGCGCGCGTCCCGCCCTGAGCCTCGAGGGCGGCTCGTTCACGTTCAACGGCCTCAATCTGGCCACCCCGCCGACCACCCAGTCGGTCGGGCAGGTGACGCTGGCCTCGGGCGCCTCGGTCATCACCGTCGCCCGCAACACGGCGGGAACGCCCTGCCTGGTCGGTACGGGCCTCGCCGTGACTCCCGGCGCCTACGCGCAGTTCGTCGGCACCAGTCTTGGCGCGTCGGCCCTGAACGTCAGCCAGATCTACTTCACCACAGCCCCCTCAACCGTGGGCGGCGGCGGCGCCGACGCCAGCCCGACGAAGAGCATCGTGCCGGCCACGCGCATCGGCAACGACTTCGTGGCCTACGGCCTCTACGGCATCCGCCCCCTGGCCACGAGCGAGTACACGACGACCGCCGACATCAACACGGCGGGCAACACGGATAACGTGAAGTTCTCCTCCGGCGCGCTGAGCGCGCTCGCGGGCAACAAGACCGTCAACTCGCTGGCCATCCTGGGCGGCACCTCGCCCT
>CAYRPP010000174.1:0-4451 GCA_964426115.1 uncultured Lentisphaerales bacterium
TCGACGAGTGGATCCTGGAGGCGCTGGAGGAGTACGACGGCTGCAAGCTGCGCGCGGTCGACCGCGGCGAGATCGGGCTGGGATCGGACGAGGAGCAGGCGCAGGCCAAACAGAAGCTGCAGGAGGACGATAAGCAGTTCCGCCCCCTGCTCGACTTCATCCGCGCCACGCTGTCGGCCGATGTCAAGGAGGTGCGCCTCAGCAGCCGCCTCACCGATTCCGCCTGTTGCCTGGTGGCCGACGAGGCCGCCATGAATCCCGGGATGCGCCGCATGATGCAGGCGATGGGCCAGGAAGTGCCGAAGTCGCAGCGCGTGCTCGAGGTCAACCCGGCCCATCCGCTCCTGAAGCGTCTGCTGGAGCGGCTCGGCACGGAGCGCGAGAGCCCGGCCTTCGCCGCCCAGGCGGGTCTGCTCTTCGACCTGGCACTGGTGGCCGAGGGCTCCCAGCCCCGCGACCCGCAGTCCTTCACGCAGGCGCTGGCCAGCCGGCTGGCGGAATAGCCGAGGAGCGCCCCGCATGCGTGTCACGCTCCCGCGTCTCCTGACGCCGGTCCTGCTGTTGCTCGGCGCGGTCCTGAGGGTCGGCGCCGCGCCACGGCCGCTCGTATTCGTGACCATCCCGCCGCAGCGCTGGCTGGTGCGGACGCTGGCCGGGGAGGCGGTGGAGGTGGAACTGCTGGTGGCCCCGGGACAGAACCCGCACACCTTCGAGCCCGCGGGACGCCAGGTGGCACGCCTGTCGCGGGCGCAGGGGTGGCTGACGATCGGACTGCCTTTCGAGCGCACGCTGATGGCGAAGGCGCGCGCCACGCGTCCCGGCCTGGCGGAGTATCCGATCCACGCCGGGGTGCCGCGCCTCGGCGCCCCGCCCCACCCGTCCCGCGGCCATGACCACGATGTTGCGGCCGCCGGGTCGGAGGACTGTTGCGGGGCGGACGGCGCGGACCCCCATCTCTGGCTCGCGCCGCGCAACATGGCGGTGATGGCCACCAACACCTGCCGCGCACTGCAAAATCTCATGCCGCAGGAGCAGACGCGTCTGGATGCCTCCCTGTCGGAACTGACGGGCGCTCTGGCGCGCCTGGAGCGCGAGTTCGCGGCCACGCTGGCGCCCGCGGCCGGCCAAACCTTCTGGGTCTACCATCCGTCGTGGGCCTACTTCGCGGAGGCGTTCGGGCTGCACCAGCAGGCCGTCGAACAGGAGGGCCGCGAACCTTCGGGACGCCAACTGGCCCGGCTCATCGAGTCGGCCCGCGCGGCCCGCGCCCGCGTGCTCTTCGCGGATCCGCAGTTCGATCCCGGCCCGATCCGCACGCTGGCGCGGCAGCTTGGCGCGCGGGTGGTCACGCTCGACCCGCTGGCCGAAGCCTGGCCCGAAAACATGCGCCACGTGGCCGCCGCCCTCCGCGACGCGCTGCACGCGCCGCCTCCAATTGATCCCTGACTGCGGTCGACGAACTCGGCGTGGTAGCAGGCGAAACAGGCGCAGCAGCGTCCCTGCCATGCCGGACGGCCGCCGGACACCACCACATTGCCGACGGGACAGACGCGCGCGCATATGCCGCACTGCGTGCAGGCATCGGTCGTCCAGAACGCCTGATCGCGTCCGCGGAAGGCCTTGCGGTGAAGTTAGCAAAAGAGCTTTGGCACGCATATTGCTTTTAGGGAAACCCAAGTTCTTGACTTGCTTTTTGCGGAACGGTTGGCGCCGTCCCGTGGCTGTATCCGGAGGAGAAACATGCGAAGAAGCTTGCTGGGATGGATTGGCGCGGGAGCGCTGGCCGCGGCCGCCTGCCGGGCCGCCGAGCCGGTGCCGCGGCTCGATTTCGACTTCGGAGTGCGTACGGCGCAAGGCATCGCGGACCTGGCCGGCAGCGGCCTGGTGATGAAGCCGGGCGCCAAAACGCGTATTGAGGGGGGCGCGCTGGTTTTCGACGGATCGGACGCCGCCGAAACCGTTGTCGACGAGGCCGCGTTCCGCAAGTGGCTCAAGGGTATCGACCGGCGCGAGCTTTCCGGCGCCTTCTGGATCCGCTTCGATCACGTGCCCTCCCGCGGCACGGCCCCCTCCCTGGGACTCTTCGATTGCCGCACCGACCCGGAGGGACGGATCGAGCTGGCGCTGCCCGCCGCCCCCACCGAGATCATGGCCGGAGAACTGGTCATGCGCGGCAAGACCCGCGTTGAAAAGGGCAAGTGGTACCACGTTGAGTTCAACTACTCCGCCAACCGACGGCGCTACTCGCTCTACCTGGACGGACGCTGGCAGGTGGAGAACGACCAGCTCGTGCTGCCCGTGCCGACTCTCGGACAGCCGCGCATGGGACGCGGTTTCCGCGGAGCGGTCCGCGATCTGAAGATCTACGACGCCGCACTCGAGTCGGAGGCGCTGGCGATTGCCGACACGGCGGAGGCTGGCTACACCGAACTGCGGCGGCGAGCCGCCGCAATCGCCGCAGCGGCTGGCAATCCGGCCCTCAAGGCATGGGCCGGCGCGTTGGACCGGCGCGCGGACGCACTGGGCAAGCAGACCGGGAGCACGACCGTTGCGCAGGTGCGGGCTCTCGAACGCGACCTCTCCAACGCCGAGACGCTCGCGGCGGGGCTCCGCGACAAGCCTGACGTGCTGGCCAACGCCCCCGTCACGAGCTACCTCCTGCCCGCCACGACGCAGGACCTTCTGCAGCCCTACGACCTGCCCCGCTGCGGCCGCCTCTCGCGCACGCTCAACCTCTACGCGGCGCAGGGGGAGTTCGAGTCGGCGATGCTGGTGGTCGTGCCGTTCCGCCCGGTCAAGAACTTCACGTTGCGCGTCGGCGATCTACGCGACGGATCCCGCGTGGTGCCCGCCTCGGCCGTCGACGCCAAGATCGTCAAGCGCTGGTTCCGCAGCGGTGGCGCCTGGATGACCTACCATGCCGACAAGCGCCAGCGCGTGCTGGTGCCCGACCTGCTGATCAACGACGACCGCATCCTGCGGGTCGACGAGATCCGCGCCGCCAACGAGATGCTGATGCGCTTCCCGCGGGGCGACCGGTACGTGGATATCAGCCGCTACGACTACGACCAGGTCTTCATGGATCACGCCACCATGCCCTTCCGCGACGCGCCGTCGCTCCAGCCGCTCGACCTGCCCGAGGCCGGGCGCAACCAGCCCTTCTGCCTGACCTTCCACGTGCCCGAGTCCGCAGCTCCCGGACTTTACTCCGGCACGGTCGCCCTGCTGGCCGACGGGCAGCCCCTCGGCGAACTGGCCGTCAACCTGCGCGTGCTGCCTTTCGCTCTTCCGGAGCCCAAAACCTGCTACGACATCACGCGAACCTACTTCAGCCACATCAACAGCGCGCCGGACGCCAGTCCGGAACTTTTCGCCAACGCGCTGCGGAACCTCAAGGACTACAACCTGCTGCACGCCAGCCGCGTGGCCGACACACCCTGGAAGATCGAGTTCGCCAAGAAGGCCGGCTATCCGCTCAAGGAGCTCGTGAGCGCTGGCTCGCCCTCGCCCGGCCACTGGCGGCGCAACTTCGGCGGGCCGTCGGGCGCGATCACGACCGAGGACCAGGCCTGCCTCGACCGGCTCTTCGCGCGCGACCTGCAGCGCCAGCTCGACTACTACGACCGGCACATCGGCCCCGGCACCATCTTCTTCAACTGCGGCGCCAGCGAGGCCTCCTCCTACGGGGCACTGGTCCATGGGCTGGAGCAGGGCGCCGACGCCTACCACGCTACCGGACGGGCCTTCCTGATGACGCACGGCATGGGGGACGCCCTGCCCTTCTTCACCGGCGACTTCAACGACATGGACTCCACCACGCACATCAGCCGGGAGTGGGCCGACCTGTGGCACGCCGCCGGCGGCCGGATAATGAACTACGCCAATCCCTTCCCCGGCGCCGAGAATCCCGCCTGGTTCCGCCGCCGCATCGGGTTGCAGATGTACAAGGACCATTACGACGGGCAGATGCTCCACGGCTACGTGACCCGCTTCTGGAACGAGTTCGCCGAATGGCCCGGCGGCGACGGCAACTACCGCAACTTCGGGATGGTCTACGCCCAGCAGAACGGAATCATCAACACGCTGGCGCTGCTCGGCACGCGCGAGGCCTACGACGACGTGCGCTACGCGACCCGGCTCCAGGAGCTGGCCCTCGCCCACCGCGACGGCAAGGATGTGCGCCTCGCGCGCGAGGCCAAGCGCCAGCTCCACTGGCTCGAGCGCGTCGACGGCGAGCACGCCGACATGGACGCCTTCCGCGCTGGAGCCGCGCACCGCATTCTCGCCATGATGGAACTGATCAAGATTCGCGGAGGAGGCCGTTGAACATGAAACCGTCCGCCCATTTTCTCCTGCTGCCCGTCCTGGTCCTGACTGGCCTCCTGGCCCCGGTCCGGGGCGAGAAGAACATCCTCGCGGTCGAGTACCGCGACCTGCCGGACAACTTCGAG
>CAYRPP010000175.1:0-4449 GCA_964426115.1 uncultured Lentisphaerales bacterium
ACCTCCAGCGCCTCGCAGAGCCACTGGGCGAACAGCGTGTAGTAGAGGTCGGGCGGTTCCCGCGACGTGGTCGGAACCGGTGCGCCCCGGACATCAGCCACGCCCGCGCCCAGGAAACGCCGCAGGTGGTCGCGCACCTCCGGCAGCAGGAGGCCGGCGCCGGCGCGGAGCGCGTCCTGCAGGGCTTGCCCCAGCAGGCGGTGGCGGGCGGAACCGGCCATCCCCGCCTGGCCGGACGCCTGGAAGAGGAGGGGTGATCCAGGGAAGACCGGTCCTTTGCCCGGCTCCTGGCACGTGCAGGGGCTTGCCTGCGCCTCGCCTGTCTGAAGCGTCTCCATCGCGTCGCGGCTAGGGGGTGCCGGTCCAGAGCTGCTTGATCCGGACGAGGCCGTCGAACCAGGGCCGCGGCAGCCGGCGGCACAGGCTGGCCACGACCGCTGCCAGGCGCGGCCCGCCCGCTCCCTGCGGGAAGAGATCCGCGATGCAGGAACCCGGTTCGGCAATGTGCCGCTGCAAGGCCAGTTCCATGCGGATGTAGGGACGCGCGTCCGTGCCGATGCCGGCCAGGGAGAGCAGTCGTCGGCGTAGGTCGGGGTGCTGCGCGATCCCGTGGCCATGGTCTTCCGCGAGGAGATATCGCAGGGTCCGGAAGACGATAAAATCGATGGGTATGGGGAAGTCGAAGGTCCACTCGTAGTCGATCACATGCCACGCGCCGCCGTGGACGATGATGTTCGGCAGGACGAGGTCGATGTCGCTGACTTCCGCGGACTTGAGGCCCTCCGGGAGACGGACGGCTCCGAAGATCCGGAGGAACTCGGGCGTTGCGCGGAAGGGCTGCACGGCCAGCGCGCGCACGGTATCGACGAAGCGTTGCATCTGCCCCAGAAACGCCGCCTCATCCCCCGTCCGCAGACGGGCGAGGCACTCGTCGGCCAGCGAAGGTCCCTCCAGGAAATCGAACCGCATGCCCGCGGCCGACGGGGTGCAGCGGTTGACCCGCAGGGGTGTGGAGGCCAGGATCGTGGCGAGTTGCCGGCCATGGTCCGGCAGGCGCGCCACATGCGCGCGCGCCTCGGGGCCGGCAGCCCGCTTCACCACATACTGCCGGCCATCCGGCTGCCGGACAATGTCGGTGCAGATGCGGTACTCGGGCCGCCGGCGCGTCGCGATCTGGCTGTAAATGATCTGGTCGCTTTCCGCCGCGGCCCTGGTCTGGCCTTGTGGCTGGAGCTCGACAAGGACCGCTTCGCCGGACAACCGACCGAGGCCGGGCTCGTCCTTCCGGGGAGGACGGGCGTCGGAATAGAGGCGGTTCGCGAAACGCCAGTCCGGGAAAGGGTAGTAGAAGAGACCCGTATCGAGACCTGTCCGGTGTGCCAGTTGGCTGAGTCCGTCCCGGGCGAGCCAGGGCTCCGGTTCTCCATTCACCGGCTGGCGCGCCGGGCCGGAGCCGAGGGTCTGCAGCAGCACGATCCGGCCGCCCGGCTTGAGCAGGCCGCGCAACCGGCGTAGCAGCTCAACCGCAGGATCGGCAGCGGGACCCGTGTGGAGCGCAGCCCCGTGCAGGACGTCGGTCAGGATGACGAGATCGAAGGCGCGCCCGTCGAGTCGTCCGAGGGCGGCGCCGGGAGGGCCGCCGTGGATCTCTACGTTGGGCCGGTTCCGCTGCCGGACGGCATTGACGAAGGCCAGCGCCTCCGACGCCTCGACGGCCGTGACGGAGGCGGCCCGGTCCGCCAGTCCGCCTGTCAGCGCGCCCGCGCCCGCGCCCACCTCCAGCACGGCGTCGGTGCTGTGGATCGCCAGCCACTGGAGGCAGTTGCGCCGCTCGCGGCAGAGGTGCGGGGCGAGTTCCCGGTCGTGGCGCCGCAGGGCTTCGCGGTCGCAATCGTGATCGTTGTGCGCCCGGACGATCCGCAGCAGCCTCCGCTCCGTCCGCGAGAAGCGGATCCGGTCGGGTGCCCCGCATCCGAAGAGGGGTGCATGCTGGGGCTCGGGCATCATGGGCGCGATCCGGGCAGGAACATGAGGCGGATGCGAGTGTAGAGCCGGCGGGCGAGGAGCGGGCTGTGCCGGCGGGCGTAGTCGATCGCCTGGCCGGCGCGAGGCAGCACGTGGTGCAGGCCGGTGGCGCGCAGGAGGCGCCGCAGTCGTTCCAGCGACCGGTGGAAGCTGAGGAAGGTCGTGAAGTCGAGCCCCGGAACGCCGTCGAGCGCGCGCCGGGTGGCGTTGAGCATGTAGTCGGCATTCGCCAGGCTGATCGAGGCCTGGCGGACGGTCATGACCCATCCGGTCAGGTAGCCCTGCGACTGCGCCACGAAGGGCAGGATCCGCTCCAGGGCGTGGTTCAGCGTGCCGTCATGCGGCAGGGGTTCCGGCGGAAACGCTTCGGGGGTCCAGGCGCGCTCCAGCAACGGCTGCAAGGCACGTGTCCGGCACCAGAAGACGGAGCCGACGGCCACCGGCTGGCGGCTCCGGTCCAGGCGGACGCCCAGCCCCAGCCGCGCGGCCAGTTGCGCGGTCGCCTCGAAGCAGACGGTCCAGTAGTCCATGCCCGACTTGAAGTAGGTGCCGTGGCAGGGGGGCGGCGGCACCAGCAATCCCAGTTCCGGTTGCCGCTCGAAGGCGGCGATGACACCGCGCACGTAATGGGCGCTTGCCAGGGTGTTTTCCCAGAGCATGTCGCGGAAGGCCGCGCCGACGGTGGCATACTCTTTCTGGGGCGACAGCTTGTCGTGGACGAAGCAGAGGTAGTCGTATCCTCCGAGGTGCGGCAGCGCCCCCGCCAGCAGGGCGCCCCAGTCGCGTCCGCGCGCCGGCACGCGGAGAAGTTTGGCGGGACGGTTCGCCAGGCTCCAGGCGATCGCCTGCCGCTTTTCTTCCGTGTCGGTTGTGACGAAGAGATCCGCCTCGGGCGGGAGTTCCCGCAGGTGGCGGCAGCCGTACTCGATCAGCTCCGGGTAGAAGAGGTGCGCGACAACGGCGATCCGCCTGCCCGCGGGGAACGGGGTGGGGGAGGTGCCGTCGGCGGGAAGGATGAGGTTGAGTCCCATGCGCTCCTTCAGACTGTCCGGTTCGAGGCGGCGCAGCAGGTGCTGAAAGATCAGGCGTTGGTCGTAGGCATAGTGCACACGCGCGAAGTCCAGCGCGTCGCGCAGGGTCGAGCCGTCGCCATGGCGCAGGTAGTCGGCCCGCGGCACGCGGAACGAGCGCCGCTTGATGACCGGGAAGCGCCGGTACGCGACCAGTTCGTGGAGATTGTAGGTATGGTGGTCGAGGTTCTTCTCCTGGGAGGCGTCCAGGTCGGCCGTGTCCGAGAACGGCGCCCAGGCGAATCCCCGGTCGGCAAAATGGCGGGTGAGGACGCCGGCAAAACGGTCGGCGAGCTCCTCGAAGTGCCGGAAGACCGGCAGTCGCTCCCAGAAGGCCCGGAAGGCGGGGTCGGTCATCAGCCTTTTCCGGAAGACGAGGAAGTAGGTCTGGAGGTAGCGCGGGCGGCAGCCATAGGGGCAGAGCCCCGTGCCGCGGGTCGCGCCATGCGCGCTGAGCCCCCAGAAGTCGAGACTCCGGGGTGCCATGGTCTCGAACACGTCGGCAAAGGGGTAGAGCGGACCGAAGAAGGAGTCGTTGAAGAGGACGAGTTCATCGTACTCGGCCAGCCGGTCGAAGCCCACGTGGCGGACGAGGCCCTCCTGCCAGGCGGCGACGTCGAAGCCGGTGTTGGGGCGCTCGTGGAGCTCGTCGGCGAACGCCTGCAGCCGGCGGCGGCCGTTCTCGGCGAGCGTTCCGTTGGCGACGACCACCAAGCGCGACAGGTTGGCGCGCATGTCTTGCAGGAGGAACGCGATGTAGTCATCGACGATACCCTCGGGATCGTGGGTCACGAAGATGCCGATGCGTCGGGGTCCGGTCATGTCCGAGGGCCTATCCGTGTGCCATGGTCAGGCCTGACTTCCGCCTGCAAGCACGCGATCATGATAACGGTCGGGCGGTTGTTGTGCAACGACTCAATCTTGCGACTCAATCTTGCGTGCGCAGAGCCGATTGCGCTGTGACCGTCGAGCGAGGGTTGCGCGAGGGTTGCGCGAGGTGCCGCGCGTGTCAAGCGCGCGGAATTGAATGAAACGAGGCCCCCGCGGAAAGGCGGCGCGCTTCAAGTTGTCCGTGAAGCGGTATTGTGTGCCGTTGACGGGCGCGCTGGAACGTACCGCGCGTGTGCGCGGTCGTTCGGCATGCAAGCGAGGAGGAACGGCGGGGGCGGCTACCGGGCTTCGTCCAGCGCCTGGGCGATGTTGCTGATGCGCAGGCGTCCGAGCGGTCCTGTGCAGCGCGGGCCGCGGGCCAGCAAGGTCGCCAGGCCGATGTGAGCGACCATCACCAGGCCGACCGAGGCGAGGAAACCGGCGCCGCCGGCCACGTTGCCATCGTCCACGCCCCAGAACACCT
>CAYRPP010000176.1:0-4375 GCA_964426115.1 uncultured Lentisphaerales bacterium
TCGACGCAGGACATGCCGAGCGGGTACTCGCGGCGGAAGTCGTCCTTGTTCATGAAGGGCAGCGCGGCCAGGTCGGCGAGTCCGCGGAAGCCTTGCGGGTCGATGCCCGCGGCGGCGAACCGGCGGCGGAAGCCCGCGTTGCGCTCCGCCACGCGCCGCACGACCTCCCGCAGCCGCCGATCCTGGAGGGCGGTCAGTTCGTCGCGCGAGAGGGTTTCGGCCTCCGGGTTATGATATCGAGTCATCTGCCTCGTTCCTTCCAAAGTCAAATGCCGCGAGGTTGCCGGCCAGCGTCTTCTCCGGCACGCGGCCGCGGATCGCCGCGTGCCAAACCTCGGGCGGGAGGTCGGCGAGTGCGCGCGAGAGGATGCCGACCAGCATGGTGTTGGCCAGGCGGGCGTCGCCCATTGCGAGGGCCTTGGCGGTGCAGTCGAAGTAGCAGCGGTTGGGGAAGAGGCGCGCGATGCGCTCAGCGACGTCGGCCGGATAGGCGGCGCCGCCGGAGGAGACCGTGACGGGCACGAGACTCTGGCGCGAGATGGCGGCAAAGCCGCCGGGCCGCAGCAGGTGCGCGCCGCGGATGGCCTCGATGTGTTCGAGCGCGGCGAGGACGTCGGCCGTGCCCTCGAGGATCAGGGGGCTGAGGACGGCGCGGCCGTAGCGCACCTGCGCGGTGACCGAGCCGCCGCGCTGCGCCATGCCGTGGATCTCGTTGGCCGCGACCTCGAAGCCGGCGTGCGCCGCCGCGTCCGCGATGATCTTGGCGGCCAGCAGGATGCCCTGCCCGCCCACGCCCGACAGGAAGATATTGCCCATGTGAAGTCGGTCTGGCTCCGCCGGAAGCGCCTGTCGCTTCTTCGCGGAGATACACCGCGCAGAATATCAGGCGTGGCGCCAGGTGTCGAGATGGAAACCGGATGCCCTATCGCGTTTATCGCATCATTCGGATGGAAGCTGTATGCGCGTCTGGCTGCGGCCGACAAGCCAGACGATCGGTGGCAGCGCCATCGCCAGGCAGAGCGCCAGCGCGAAACCCGCCCCGCGCAGGATCGTGGGCCATGGAATGCTCAGGGTCAACGGCAGGCCGCCGAACGGCATCCAGGCGCGGGTCCAGCCGGTGAAGGTCCAGCCGATACAAAGCCCCGACAGGATGCTCAGCGCGATCCCCCCCAGCGCCGTGACGCAGGCCTCGCCCAGGAGCAGGCGCCCGAGCTGTCCGCGCGTCATGCCCGTCATGCGCATCACCGCCAGCTCGCGCGCCGAGGCGCGCACCGAGGCCACCAGCAGCGTGACCATCCCCGTCGCCAGGACGATCAGCGACCAGAAGGGCGCGCGCGCCATGTCGCCGATGAGCTGGTTGCCGTGGGCAATGGTGCCGTCCTCGATCTCGTCGCGGTGATGCACGCGGACGGTGTTGGACGCATCCACCGCCAACGCGCGGCGGATGCCGGCCTCGAGGCTCTGGCCCGCCGGCAACGCGCCCAGCGCGCGGTAGGCGTCGCTCAGGTTGGCCCAGAGGTGCGTGGTGGTGTCGTGGTTGCCGGAAAGCCGGCGCGCGGCAGCCTCGCTGACGAAGACCGGCCCCTGCGTGCCGGACGGCATGCCGCGCCGCCCGCGCAGGTTGGCGCGCGAGGTCACCAGGTGCCAGTTCAGATCCACCACGCCGGCGACGCGGAAGGCCGCCGTCCCGCCCGGCGCCGAGTCCGGGGACGCGTCCGCCGCCGTGCGGTCGCCGCGCGGACCGCGCCCGCGCGTCGTGGCGCGTGTGGCGATTTCGAGCTTGTCGCCGACTCCCAGCCCGCTCGATCGCGCGAACATACGCGTGATGATGCAGGCGTTGCCCGCCTGCAGGGCGCGGGCCGCCCCGCGGCGGTCGCCCGCCGTGAAGCGCAGAGCGGCCAGCGGCCGGTCGCCGCCGAAGGCCACCAGCGGTTCGACGCCGAAGAGCAGCACGTTGGAAAAGGCCGGCGGACGCCGCTCGTTGGCGGCGATGCGCGCCAGCAGGTAGTCCGCCAGGTCGAACTGCGCGGCTTCGATGGCCAGGCAGCGCCCGTCGGCCACGCCTTCCAGCGCCGCGACGCGTGCCGCCGCGTCGCCTCGGACGCCGTTGGGCAGCAGCGAGACGATGACGTCGGGGAACTCGCGGCTGGGCACGAAGGGCGCCATCATCGAGCCGCCCCAGATGTGGATCGCCGCGAAGGAGCCCAGCCCCACCACCAGCGTGAGCATCATCCCGGTCGTGCGCGGGTAGTGGCGGCTGCTGCGCCGCCGCAGCAGGCGCGCGTCGAGCCGCAGCAGGGCGGCCGCCGACGGGACGACGGCGCGCTCCAGCAGGCGGATCATGGCCGGCATCACCAGCACCAGGCCGATGCCGTGCAGCGGCAGGCCGACTGTCAGCAGCAGCACGCTGCGCGCCATGGCCGTGAGCGGCAGCGGCAGCGCGAGCGCCAGCATCGGGAAGAGCATGGCCAGGCCGGCGGCGGTCCGCTTCCAGTTGGTGGGCCGTGTCTCGTCGCGGTCGTCGGCCAGGCGGTCGAGGGGCCGGATGCGCAGGGCGCGGCGGCAGGGCAGGAAGAGGCTGGCGGCGGCGACCAGAGCCACGACGGCCGCCGTGACGGCGGGCGTCACCCAGCCCAGCGCCACGCCCTCGGGAAATGTTTCGGCCGCGCGCCGCACAAACAACGAAAGGGCCAGCCAGCCGCCGGCCATCCCGACGGCCCATCCGGATGCGGCGATCAGCAGGCCCTCGAAGGCCACCAGGCGCGCCACCTGCCGCGCCGTCATGCCGGCCGTGCGCAGCAGCGCGAGCACGCGCAGCCGCTGCTCGATGCCGATCGTCAGCGCGTTGACCAGCATGCAGAAGGCCGTCAGGACGGCGAGCGTCAGCAGCAGCGGCGCCTGGCGCTTGAAGTTCATGAGCGCGTCGCTGGTGAGATACCGCTCGATCTCCTTGCGGTCGGCCACCGTGCCGGCGGAGCGCCCCTCCCCGGCGTCGAACCCGGCGACCGCCGCGCGCACCGCCGCGTCGGCCGCGGCGTTGCGTGTCCGGCAGAGGACGAGGTTGGGCTGCTCCGTCGCGATGCCGCCGCCCGCCAGCAGGCGCATGGCTCCCGCCGAGGCGAAGAGCGTCGGGAAGCCGGGCGCGGCCGCGGGCAGATCTATGATGGCGGCGACGCGCACGGTCAGCGTGCCGGAGGGCGTCAGCAGCACCAGCGGTGTGCCGGGCGGCGGCGGCGGCAGGCGGCGCGGCGCGAAGATGGACGAGCAGACGGCGGCCACGGGTTCGGGATCTTCGGGGTCGGGCCAGGCTCCGGCGACGATCGCCGCCTCGTAGGGGCAGCCGCCTGCCGGCGCCCGGGTGATGCCGGCCACCAGCGGCGGACCCTGCATGACGCGCCCGCCGGGCCGGTAGTCGAGTGTCGCGCGGACGACGCGGCACGGCAGGGCCGACTCGACGCCGGGCAGGCCGGCGACGGCGGCGACCAGCGCGGGATCGAGCGCCTGGGGCGCGCCGCCGCGGCCGGGCGGCGGCGCCGCGCGCGGGGCGCGCCGGCCGCGCGCGAACTCCGGCCCGCCGGTCGTGACCCAGCAGGTGAAGGGGCGCGTCATGCGGCGCGCGCGCAGCGCGCTCTGGCGCATGGCTGTGACGGTCAGGCCCAGCGACCAGACCAGCAGCCCCGCGGCCGCCGCCACGCCGAGCACGGCCACCGCCAGCCGCGCCCGCTCGCGACGCAACCCCGTGAAGACCAGTCGTGGAATCATGGCGGAAGTCTCCTCAGCCGTTCATCGAGGCAAGGTAACGCTCCGCCACGAGGCCCGAGTCGTGGCCGGTGTCGAACGGCGCGGAGAGGCGTCCGTCGCGCAGGATGTGCACGCGGCGGGCCGCGGCGGCCACGATCGGGTCGTGGCTGACCAGGAGGATCGTGCAGCCCGTGGCCGCGTTGGTCTCGCGCAGCAGGTCGCAGAAGGCGCGTCCGGCGGGCGAGTCGAGGTTGCCGGTAGGCTCGTCGGCCAGCACGATGCCGGGGTTGTTGACCAGCGCGCGGGCGATGGCTACGCGCTGCCGCTCGCCGCCGCTGAGGCGCGATGGCAGGTGGTGGCGCCGCACCGTCAGCCCCAGCCGCTCCAGCAGCGGGTCGAGCGTGCGCGGGTCGGGCTGGCGGCGGTCGAGCAGCAGCGGCAGGGCGATGTTCTCCTCGGCCGTCAGCGTCGGGATCAGGTTGAAGTCCTGGAACACGAGGCCGATGCGGCGGCGGCGGAAGACCGTGGCCGTGGTGTCATCCATGCCGGTGAGGCGCTCGCCGCCGATGATGATCTCGCCGGCATCGGCGCTCAGCAGGCCGGCCAGCAGGTGCAGCAGGGTGCTCTTGCCGGA
>CAYRPP010000177.1:0-4366 GCA_964426115.1 uncultured Lentisphaerales bacterium
CAAAGATGGCGCTAACGCTCGTGCTGGCCGCCGGCCTGGGCTGGCGTGCGTCGGCCCAGGCGCCCGACCCGCCGTGGCACCATGCCGACGCCCCGCTGCGGGCCGTCTTCCGCCTGCCCGAAGGCCAGCGCTTCGCGCTCGTCGAGCTGCCCGCCATGTGCCTCTCGAACGCGCCCCTCGCACGCGCCGCGGCCTATCATGGGCAGGCCGCGCGCCCTGTGCGCGTCGCCGCCGTCGCCTCCAACACCGTCAGCCTCCTGGTGAACGGCGACGGCCTGCCCGCCGGCGCCGAGATCGCCCTCTACGCCTTCACCAACGGCCCTGCCGCACGGCCCGACACCGCCTTTGCCGACCCTCAGCCGGTTAGCGTCACGATCCTCAAGGCCGGCGCCAACGAGGCGCCGCCCACCTGGGAGGCGATGCATTTCATGTCGTCGCGCCCGGAAACCGTGCGCGCCCGCTTCCTGCTCGAGGGGCTGATCCCCGTCGACAGCACCGAGGAGGGCCCGCGCAAATGGTACCAGGGCAGTTGGAAACGCCCGGTCTACGTCGCCCGGCTCGCGGGCCGGATACTGCTCCCGGCCGACGGCGAGTACCGCTTCGCCTCCAGGGGGCGCCACCCGCTCTACCTGCTAATCGGCGACCGCCTCGTGTTCCAGGCCGGCTCGCGGCGGCGCAGCGACGACGACTGGGTGCTCAGCAGCCCCGTGACGCTGCCCGCCGGCCTGGCCGAATACACGGTGCTGACGCTCTGCGACCGTTCCATCCCGCTCCGCATGGGCTGGATCCCGCCGGGCGCCAAAGAGGTGTCCGAGCTGCCGCCGACACTGCTGCTGACCGGCGCCGGCCCCGTGGCCGCGCGCCTCGAGCGCTTCGGCGCCACCCTGCATGCCGGCGCCGACTTCACGCTGGAGCCGAGCTATACCTTCCATGGCGCCGAGACGCGCTTCACGCCCGTCACCCTCCGCAGCCTGCACGCGGCCTGGGAGGGCGCCCGGAACGTGTCATGCCGCTGGATGGCGGACAACACCCCGCTGGCCGAGACACCGGTCTGCCGCCTGATCGCCACCAACCGCGGCGTCATGGTGGTCAACCTGATCGTCAGCAACGCGCAGGGCAATGCGGACTCCGCGCGCCTGGACGTCGGCATCCCCGAAACCATCGGCAGCGAGTACCGGCTGGCGACGCGTCTCCAAGGCGTTCCCGCGATCTGCTACGACGACGATCCGGTGCATCCCGAGCTCCACCTCCGCGGCACGGCCCCCGACACACTGCCGCTGGAACTCTCCGCCTGGATCACGCCGCGGGAGGGGGCGGAAAGGTGCCACCACGAGACGGTCCGTCTGCGCCAGGGCTGGACACGGCTCGTGCTGCCCGTCGGAACGGCCCACGACTTCGCGGCAATCCGGTGGGAGGTGGGCCATGCGGGCGTCACGCTGCAGACCGGCACCCTCCGCTTCCAGCGCCAGCCGTTCGAGACGCTCCCCGGCGACCTGGATGGCGACTACCTCGTCTGCGGCGATACGCCCTGCGTGCTGCTGCCGCGGCGCGCCTCCAGCGGCCAGCCGCCGCCATTTGCCGGGCTGCGTGCCGGCCAGCAGGTGACGCTGCTGGACGGATTCCTGGCGCCACCCGGCCTGGGAGGCGCGGACAACGGCGCGGCCTTCGACCGCCAGTTCCTCTCCGACATCCAAGTGTTCGGCGCGCGCATACCCGGCCTGGCCGCCCAGTCCGTGCGCTACCGGCGCCAGAGTCTCCGGGAACTCGGGGCGGACCTGACCGCACGCACGCCCGCGCGCCTGGCGCCGCTGGCGCGCCTCGCCCTGCTGCAGCCCGCGGACATCGTCGTCGTCGCGCCCGACATGCCCGGGCCCGCCGCCGGCGAGACCCTCGACGACTTCGAGCGACGGCTGGCCGCCCTGGCCGGACTGCTCCGCGACGCACTGCCCGCGCAGGTCGTGCTCATGACGCCGCCCCCGGGGCTCCTGCCCGCGGAGATGCTGCCGACCGCCCAGCCG
The DNA here is from genome assembly GCA_964426115.1 of uncultured Lentisphaerales bacterium. Lineage (GTDB taxonomy): Bacteria > Verrucomicrobiota > Kiritimatiellia > RFP12 > JAAYLN01 > JAAYLN01. The sequence goes on from CAYRPP010000177.1 coordinate 2,019, forward strand.
GGCGGGGATCACATGCGCCCCCATGCCGAGGCGGTGCTGCGGGTGGCCGATGCGCTGGGCATCACCGTCGCCGACTTCTACACGATGTGCCGCACGCGCGAGGCGACGCCCGCGGTCGTCGACGGCGCGCTGACCGACGCCGGCCTTCGCCTGGCCGCCGAGACCCTCGCCCGCACTCTGGCCAGCGGGCGCTGAAGACGCAATAAGGGGGCAGGGGTCAGGGTGACAGGGTGACAGGGATTGCCGGCACGCTCCCCTCCAACCTCCCGCGCCTTGACTGCCGCCCCCGCCTCACCGAATACCAGCACTGGCGTCCCGCTGGCGGGCGCGGATCGCCAGCAGCGTCTTCATGACCCCATGTAGGTTGCCGGCGCCATCGCGCGTGCCGAAGGCGTCATGAATCTGGCAATAGAGCGCATAGAGCTGGCGGTAGACCGCGCGCGCGCGCCGGTCGGGACGGAAGACCTGCGGCTTGAGGCCCGTCATGGCCCGCTGTGCCGCGGGCACGTCCCGGTGGAGGCCAGCCGCGGCGGCCGCCGCCACCGCCGCGCCCAGCGCGCAGGTCTGTGCGGAACGCGAGAGATGCACCTGGCGTCCCAGCACGTCGGCGTAGAGCTGCATGATGAAGGGGCTCTTCTCGGCGATGCCGCCGCAGGCGACCACCGTGCGCACCTTCACCCCGTAAGCCTCGATGCGCCGGATGATCGTCAGGGCACCGAAGGCCGTCGCCTCGGCCAGGGCGCGGTAGATCTCGGCCGGAGTCGTGTAGAGCGATTGCCCCATCAGCAGTCCTGATAGGCGCGGATCTGCCAGCACGTTGCGGTTGCCGTTGTTCCAGTCGAGCGCCAGCAGTCCCGAGGCCCCGGGCCTGAGCGCCGCCGCCTCGGACTCGAGGCGCGCGTGCCCGCCGTCAGGACCGCGCGGCTGCACGTAGTTGACGAACCAGCCTAAGAGGTCGCCGACCGCCGCCTGCCCCGCCTCGATGCCGTGGCAGCCGGGCAGGATGCTGCCCTTGACGATGCCGCAGATGCCGGGGATCGCGGCGCACTCGCGGTCGCCGGGCGCCACGAGCATGTCGCACGCGCTGGTGCCGATGGTCTTGACCAGCCTGCCGGGGCGGATGCCCGCGCCCACGCCGCCCAGATGCGCGTCGATGGCGCCGATGGCCACGGGGATGCCGGGCGTCAGTCCCGTCCGGGCGGCCCATGCGTCCGTCAGCCGTCCGGCGGTCTCCGAGATGTCGTGCGCCGCGGCGGGCAGGCGGGCGCGCAGCGCCGCAAGCTTTGGGTGCAGGCGGCGGAGAAAGGCGGCGTCGGGGTACCCGCCCCATGCGGCGTTGAACATCGCCTTGTGGCCGGCGGCGCAGATGCCGATGCGGATTCTGTCCGGCGCCGCAGTGCCGGTCAGCATGGCGGGCACCCAGTCCGTCATCTCGACCCATGACGCGGCGGCGGCGAAGACCTCGGGGCTCGTACGCAGGCAATGGAGGATCTTGCTGAAGAACCACTCGCTGCTGTAGGCGCCGCCGCAGGCGGCCAGGTAGCGCGGCCGTATCTTGCGCGCCAGCGCGGTGATAGCCTCGGAGGCCTCGATAGCCGTGTGGTCCTTCCAGAGCCAGGCCATGGCGGCCGGGTGGCGCGCGAAGCGGCGCGTCATGGCCAGCGCCCGTCCCTGGCGGTCGACCGGCAGCGGCGTGCTGCCCGTGCCGTCGACGCCGATGCCGGCGACCTGCGCGGCGCGGAAGCCGCGGTGCCGCGCGGCGGCCGCGGCGAGCACGGCGCGGATGACAGCCTCCGCACCGTCGAGATAGTCGGCGGGATGCTGGCGCGCGAGGTTCGGATCATCGTCCGAGAGGATCACCCCTTCCCGGCCGTGCGGGAAGACCTTGACGGCCGTGGCCAGTTCCGCGCCGCTGGCCGCGTCGACCAGCAGGGCGCGGACCGAGTTCGTTCCGTAGTCGAGGCCTATGACCGAGTGTCGTTCCATCGCAGCTCTCCCCTGCGCCGCTCCCCGCCCTACCGGATGCATGGGCGCCGCGCGGGCCCAGGCGGATCTCCCCGGGATCCTACACCGTCCCGCCATAGGCAACCTTCTGGCTGGAGGAGACGCCGAGGGCGCGCCCGCGGGTGCGGACGGCGGTCGTGCGGCCGTTGAGCGGGACGCGGGCTCTGCTGTCATGTTGCGATTTGCACGTCGGAAAGACCTTACGCCCGCACAGCAAATAATGCAAGGAGGAAGTCCTCGGTGAGCGTAGTCGGCCAGCCACAGGGGGCGCGCGGGGGGCGCATGGAGGAGCGGGCGGAATGCCGATGGGCCCATGGATCAGCGAGAGACGGGCCCATCGGTGG
>CAYRPP010000178.1:0-4349 GCA_964426115.1 uncultured Lentisphaerales bacterium
CCTTGGAGAGCTGGACGATGAAGGGCGCCTTGCTCTCGACGTTGCCCTTGAACAGCCCCATGGTCTGCTCGAGGTTGTTGATGTTGTAGGCGCCGATGGCGTATTTGCCGTAGGCGTGCTTGAAAAGTTCGGCAGTGGTAACGATCATGATGCGACTCCCGTCCGGCCATCCCGTCCGGACCATCCGGCACACGGGTTGGAACAACTGATAATCATAATGCGCCGGCGCCGGAAGGGCAAGGCGAAAGCGACAGGTTGACTCCTCGCCTTTCTCAATGTGAGCGGGAGCGACAATCCGTGCCTGGTCTCGAAGGCCGGCGCCTCCCTCTCATCCTTCACCTAATGCTGCACCACGCCGGCCGCCGGCCCCGGCGCGGGCTGCATCCCCGACACGGGACGTGACAGGCGCATCGGGCGGGGCATGGCGCCGGCGCCTGACTGGCGCTCGTCGCCGCGCAAGACCGCGCGCGCCCCGTCCCGTGGCGCTTCGCGTGCAGCGGATGCCATGGCCTTCAGATTGTGGCGCGCCTTGATATTGCCCTGCGCCGCCGCCTTGCGGTACCAGGCCAGCGCCTCGGCTGAGTCCTTCGCGACCCCCAGCCCTTCGGCATACATGACGCCGAGATTGTACTGCGCCTTGGCGTGGCCCCGCTCCGCCGCCCGGCGGAACCAGGCCAGCGCCCGCGCCTCGTCCCTGGGCACGCCCCGGCCTTCAGCGTAGATCACGCCGAGCGCGTACTGCGCCATGGGATAGTCCTGCGCCGCCGCCCGGAGGAACCAGTCGAGCGCCTGGAGGTCGTCCTTTGCGACGCCCTGTCCCGCGGCGCACATCACGCCGAGGCTGCACTGGGCCATCGCGTCGCCCTGCTCGGCGGCCAGACGGTACCACCGGGCGGCCTCGGCGTCGTCCGGCGCCACGCCGCGGCCATGGGCGTAGACCACGCCCATCTTGCACTGGGCCGTGGCGTCGCCCTGCTCGGCGGCCAGGCGGAACCACTTGACGGCCTTGCGCTCGTCCTGCGACACGCCGCGGCCGAAGCTGTACATCAGCCCGAAATTGAACTGCGCGTCGGCACAGCCATGCTCGGCGGCCTTGTAGAACCACTCCGCCGCCCTGGCGTCGTCGTGTGGCACACCACGCCCCTCGGCATAGAGCATGCCGAGATTGCACTGTGCCTTGTCATAGTCCTGCTCGGCCGCCTTCTTGAACCACTCGGCGGCCTTGGCGTCGCTGCGGGCCACGCCGCGCCCGTCGGCATGCATGAGACCGAGGTTGTACTGCGCCTCCGCGCAGCCGCGCTCCGCCGCCCGGTAGAGCCATTGCACAGCCTGGATCATGTCCTGGGCCACGCCCAGGCCGTTGATGTACATCACACCGAGACTGCATTGCGCCATCACATGGCCCTGCGCGGCGGCCCTGTGGTACCACTCGACCGCCAGCGAATCGTCCCTGGCCGTCCCCCGTCCCTCGGCATACATCGCGCCAAGATTGTACTGGGCCATGTCGTAGCCCTGCTCGGCGGCCTTGCGGAACCAGGCGAATGCCTGGACATCGTCGGCCGCGCCCCCAAGGCCCTGGGTGTACATGACGGCGAGATTGTACTGGGCCGTGACCGAACCCGCGCAGGCTTGGCGCAGCAAGTCATGCCGAACATCCTTGTTCATATTGCCAACCCCGCAAGGCGATGAGCCACTCTTCCCATTGATTTTGAGTATATCCTATCGATATCGTCCTGCCAATCCCCGGGTGTTCGCAGGACAAACGCATCTAAAAAACCTCCCCTTTGACCTTTTGATGCGTTTTCCCTGTGTGACTTCAGTCCGGGCGGCGGCGTATAGTATAATGATCGTAATCCGGCATCCATGCCGGCAACGGCGGACAGCCCAACCCACAACGGGAGACGGACATGAAGATGAGTCACTGGATGCTTTCGACCCTCACGGCGCTGAGCCTCATGGCCGGCGTGCATGCGGCCGAGGCCCCGGCCAAGCAGGAGGCGACCAACTGCTGCGCCAAGGCCTGTGTCTGCGCGAAGGCCTGCGACAAGGCTTGCGCGGAAACCTGCGCGTGCAAGACGGCCAAGGCCAAAGGCTGCGCAGGGGCCGGGTGCGGCGCCATGGCCGGAAAGGCCGCGACCAGCTGCCCGGCCAAGTAACGCGGGGTACACCTCACCGGTCGGCGTCGGCGGGGTAGAGCTGCGCGCTCGATCCGCCGTCGACGACCAGACTGGCGCCGTTGATCGACCGGGCCGCCTCCGAGGCGAGGAAAAGGACGCTTTCGGCGATCTCCTCTCCGTTGGCTTCGCGGCCGACGGGAATGTTGGCGCGGCGGCGCTCGGCGACTCCCGGCACGAGATGGTCCCATCGCGTGGTGCGGATATAGCCCGCCACGACGAGGTTCACGCGGATTCCGGCGGGACCCAGTTCGACGGCCATGGCGCGCGTTAGCGCCTCGACCGCCCCCTTGCTGGCCACATACGCCGACCGGTTGCGCAACGCCCGCACGGCAGTGTTGGATCCGAGGCTCACGATGGCGCCTGACCGTTGACGAAGCATGATCCGCGCCGCGCCCTGGGAACAGGCAAACGTGCCGAACACGTTGACGCGGAAGACCGCCTCGAGCCAGTCGCGCGGCGTCTCGGTGAAGGCATATCCCACCGCCTGGTCCACCGCGTTGTTGACGAGGACATCGAGACGCCCGCCCCGTGATTCCACCAGGGCGAACAGCGCTTCGATCGTCTCCTGGCGCGACAGGTCGGCCACCGCCTCGATCACGTCGCCGCCATACTGCCGCCGCAGACGTTCGGCTTCGCGGGCGACATCGCCTGGATCGCGCCCGTTCAGGAAGACGCGCGCGCCCTCGCGGACAAAGGCCTCGGCGATCGCCAATCCCGTGTGACGTGTCGCGCCGGTCACCAACACCGTGCGCCCAGCAAACCGTCCGGTGGACGCCGCCGCGTTCATGCAGACCTCCCCGCGGGGGGCGTCGTCCCATACCAGCCCGCCGCGCCTTCAGGCCGGATCTGCGTCAGTTCACCCGTATAGTGGCGGAGGTTATGTGGCTGATAGGGGTGCGCGGGGAGTTCCTCCTCGACGAGGTCGATGCCGAGTCCCGGCGCCGACGGAATCGTCATCTGTCCGTTGGCGAACCCGACCGTCTCGGTCGTCAACCGGTGGCGGTAGGGAACATCGTTGGACATCGTTTCAAGCCAGGTGAAGTTTGGCGTGCAGGCTGCCACCTGGAGCGTCGCGGCGTTGGTGATCGCGCCGATCGGATTGTGGGGGCAGACGGGCAGAAAATGGCACTCCGCCATGGCCGCGATCTTGCGGAGTTCGAGAATGCCGCCGCAATGGGAGAGATCCGGCTGCAGGTAGTCGGCCGCCCGCTTCGCCAGCAGTTCGCGGAAATCCCAGCGGGTGTAGAGGCGCTCGCCGGCCGCCACCGGAATCCGGATGCGGCGCTTCACTTCCGCCAGGCCGTCGAGATCCCCCGGGGGGATCGGCTCCTCGAACCAGGCAATGCCGAACGGTTCCAGCGCGTGTCCGATCCGCACGGCCGTGGGCACGTCGAAGCGTCCATGCCCTTCGATCATCAGTTCGACTCCCGATCCGACCGCCTCTCGGACGGCCGCCACGCAGACGAGCGCCGCGCGGAAGGCGTCGGCGGAGAGGCTCAGGTAGGCCGCGCCGAAGGGATCCCACTTGAGCGCCCGGAACCCCTGGGCCACAGTCGCAGCCGCCTTGGCGGCAAAGGCCTCGGGGGTGCACGAGCCGGCAAACCAGGCATTCGCGTAGCACGGGATCGTGTCGCGGACCTTGCCGCCCAGGAGCTGGTAGACCGGCACGTTCAGCGCCTTGCCCTTGATGTCCCAGAGCGCCATCTCGATCCCCGAGAGCGCGGTCGTCAGGACTGGACCTCCGCGCCAGTAGGCGTCGCGGTGATTCTCGGACCAGAAGCGCTCGATCTGGTGGGGATCCTTGCCCAGCACATAGCGCTCGAGCTCGCGCACGGCGGCCTCGACGGCGAGCTCGCGGTGCTCCAGCGTGGCCTCCCCCACACCATAGAGGCCCTCGTCCGTCGCCACCTTGAGCACCACCCAGTTGGTGCGGTACATGTCGCAAACCCAGGTCTTGATTCCGGTGATCTTCATGGTGTCCTCCTTGGCGTCATGACAGCCGCGTCCCGGCCGGGACGCAGCAGGCGGAACTCGCCGCCCGCCAGTTCCAGGGGCGTCTGCCGCGTCCCTTCGTGCAGCACGAAGCGGTGCGCCTGGTCGAAGTCGACGTTTTGCACGCAGATTTCGCCGTTTTCAGGAAAATACGAGAAGGCGATCCGCTCGCAGGCGGCG
>CAYRPP010000179.1:0-4327 GCA_964426115.1 uncultured Lentisphaerales bacterium
GCCCTCGCCGTCCCGCTCAACTACCGCTACACCGCCGAGGAGATCCAGTACTGCCTGGAACTGGCCGAGGTCGGCACGCTGGTCTTCGGGCCGGAGTTCACAGGACGCGTCGAGCAGATCCGCGGGCGTCTGAACGGCGTGCGCGACTACTTCTACGTCGGCCAGGACCGACCCGTCTTCGCCGACAGCTACGACACGCTCACGGGCTACTGCTCCTCGACCGCGCCGGCCGTCGAGTTGGCCGACACGGATCACGCGGCCATCTATTTCTCCTCCGGCACGACCGGCTTCCCCAAGGCGATCCTCCACACGCACGCCGCGCTCGTCGCCGCCTGTCTGACGGAGCAGAACCACCACTCACAGACGCGCCAGGACGTCTTCCTCTGCATCCCGCCGCTCTACCACACCGGAGCCAAGATGCACTGGTTCGGCAGCTTGATGGTCGGCGGCAAGGGCGTCATCCTGCGCGGTGTCAAACCCGCCTGGATCCTGCAGGCCGTCTCCGAGGAGCAGGCCACCATCGTCTGGCTGCTCGTGCCGTGGGCGCAGGACATCCTCGACGCCATCGAGCGCGGCGAGCTCCGGCTCTCCGACTACCGCCTCGGCCAGTGGCGGCTGATGCACATCGGCGCCCAGCCGGTGCCCCCCAGCCTGATCCAGCGCTGGATGCGGGTCTTTCCCAACCACCAGTACGACACCAACTACGGGCTCAGCGAATCGACCGGACCCGGCTGCGTGCATCTCGGCGTCGAGAACCTGCGTAAGGTCGGGGCCATCGGCAAGGCCGGCTACCTGTGGCAGACGGCGGTCGTAGGCGAGGACGGCAGGCCGGTCGCGCAGGGCGAGGTTGGCGAGCTGCTCGTGCGCGGTCCAGGCGTGATGCAGTGTTACTACAACAACCCCGAGGCCACGGCAGCCATCCTGAAGGACGGCTGGCTCTACACGGGCGACATGGCGCGTGTCGACGAGGAGGGCTTCATCTACCTCGTCGACCGCAAGAAGGACGTCATCATCTCCGGCGGCGAGAACATCTACCCGGTGCAGATCGAGGATTTCATTCGCGCCCACGGCAGCGTCAAGGACGTGGCCGTCATCGGACTGCCCGACGCCCGCCTGGGCGAGATCGCCGCGGCCATCGTCGAGCTGAAGCCCGGCGCCGCCTGCACCGCTGAGGATCTCGACTCCTTCTGCCTCGGCCTGCCGCGCTACAAGCGCCCGCGCCGGATCATCTTCGCCGAAGTTCCGCGCAACCCCACCGGCAAGATCGAGAAGCCCAGGCTGCGCGAACGCTACTGCGGCGGCGGCCGGCTTGTCGAGGCGCAGACCACGCACTGACCCGGCAGCGGCGCGGCGGATTCAGGCGTCCGTGCGCAGGCCCCGCCGGAAGCCCAGCATGACGAGTCCCGAGAGGAGCGCGGCGCCGGCGAAGGCCGCCAGGGTCGATCCCGTGCCGCGGGCGAGGGCGCCGATCACGGCATAGACCGCCGAGACCGCCAGGTTGGCGGCCAGCACGGGCGCCAGGGCGCCGCGCCACGGCAGGCGCGAGAGGCCCGCGAAGAGCACGGCGGCCTCGGCCAGCACGGGGACCGGGCGCACGGCCGCCAGCATCCAGACGCCCCAGCGGCCATGCAGGCGACGCAGCGTCCGCAGATCGCGCGCGGTGAGCCTCCGCTCCGCGAAGCCGGCAACCGAGGCGCCAAGCAGGTAGCCGAGCACCGCCGAGACGGTCATGCCGCCGAACGAGACCAGCGTGCCACGCGCGAAGCCCAGGCAGCGCCCGCAGGCGGTGCTGACGAGGCTCGAGGGCGTCGGCAGGACGATGTCGCCCGCCAGCAGTCCGCCGAGCACGGCGGCGGTGGCGGCGGGATGGCCGGCGCCGGCCGCGGCAAAGCCCTCGAACCAGCGCTCGAGCGACGCGCCGAAGACCACGAAGGGCAACAATATGGCAGCCCCCAGGCCCGCCGCGAGCAGCAGCAGACGCCATGGGGGGCGCGCGTGGGTTTCCATGGGGGCAGCTTACCCGGCGGCGCCGCGCCTGTCGAGGAAGAAGGGGCCGTGTTCAGGAGGCGGTGGGGCTCGATGTTGTTGGTGTAAGCCAGCATTGACCTCTGTATGTAGACGAAGAAATCCTGTGGCATATAGCCCGGGGCCGTTACTACAAACCGAAAACGGTCACATTGGTGGCGTTATAGGTGATACGGGGCAGGAATCAGCATCCCTTCCTTTTCCCGCGACAAGGTAGAAATGATGGTGCTTCCCAATGGCATTCCTGCCGCAAGGCCATCGGCGCTCCATGCGCCCTTCTCGCACTCTCCGCGGCTGACCGAAGACGTGAAAGTCCTTGCCGGCGGATGCGGTATGTGCGATAAAGCCATACATGTTGAATTGGCGGTGTCCATGGTTTTCCGCGGACGCACGGCATGCGGGAGACGGTATGATGAAGAGGTTCTGGTTTAGCTGTCGATCGGGTGTCCTGTGGCTTGCGGTTGCCTGGTTGACGGGCATTCATCCGTGCGACGCGGATTTGCGGGCGGCCGCCCCGGAATCCGGACAGCCGATCCTGCAGGCGCCGCCGATACAGGCGGCGGAGTTGCGCGCGCGCGCCAAGGCGGAGAAGGCGTACTCCATGGACAAGCGGCTGTGCTTCGCCGAGACCTACGAAGCGGCCGCGCGGCACACGGCCTTCGGGCTATGGGAGACGCTGGAAGGGGGCCGCGCCCGCTGGACGCTGTTCGTGCATGCGCCCGGGGCCACCAACGTCAACCTAGGTCTGGCCGATGTGGCGCTTCCCGTTTCAGGCGTGCTGCGCATCTCGACGGGCGACGGCTGCGCCGTGGCCGGTCCCTACCATGAAGGCGACCTGGCGGCCGATGGCCAGCTCTGGACGCCCGTGCTGCCGGGTGATTTCATCGTCGTCGAGGCCGAGATGCCGGAGAATGCGCGCGCGGACTTCTCGCTGACCATCGCCTGCGTGAACAGCGGATTCCTGGACGTGGCGGGCCGGCTGGAGGCGGCGGTAACGGAAGTGGAGAAGCAGGGCTGGTGCAATATCGACGTCGCCTGCCCGCTTGCCGCCGGATGGCAAAATCCCGTCAGGAGCGTCGGGCGCTGCACGGTTCTGGGAAGGTACCTCTGCACGGGGACGCTCGTTATGAACCAACGCGCCGACTTCCGGCCCTTCTTCCTTACCGCCAACCACTGCGTCAGCTCGATCTATGCGGCGCGATCCGTCGTGGTCTACTGGAACTACCAGTCGCCGACGTGCGGCGCGCTGGGCGGCGGCTCGCTGGGCCAGCACCAGAGCGGCGCCAGCCTGAGGGCCACCTACGCGCCCTCGGACTTCACCCTTCTGGAGCTCGACGCGCGGCCCAGCAGTGCGTCCGGGGTGCATTACGCGGGGTGGGACTGCTCGGGCAGCACGGTGTCCGGCGCGGCCGGCATTCATCATCCACAGGGCGACGAGAAAGCCTGGTGCTACGAGAACCACGCGCTGCAGAGCACCGACTTCGCAAGCTCCACAGTGGATTCCGGCGCGTCGCACTGGCGCGTCCCGCACTGGGAGTACGGCACCACGGAGGACGGCTCGTCGGGCTCGGGCCTGTGGGAGGGCACGACGCAGCGGATCGTCGGCCAGTTGCATGGCGGATATTCGGCCTGCGGCAACAACCTTTCCGACTGGTATGGCAAGCTCTCGGCCAGTTGGCAGGGCGGCGGCACCTCTTCCTCGCGGCTGCGAGACTGGCTGGATCCGGACAACACCGGCCTGCTGTACATGGACGGCCGCGATCCGACGGCGGGCGGCAACTGGGATGCGGGCTACCAGAGTCTCGGCAACGGCTGGCGGCGGCTGGCCTGGTTCGGCGACTATATCCCGATGGGCGGAGACGGGTGGATCTGGCACAACCGGCACGGATTCCTATTTGTTCCGGCTGATGCCGCGTCCGGAAGCATCTGGCTCTTCGCGCAGGACATGGGCTGGCTATGGACCGGCAATATGACCTACCCCTTCCTTTACCGCAGCTCGGATGGCGTCTGGCTCTGGTACAATGGCGCGACCAGCCCCCGCTGGTTCAGAAACATGGCCACGGGAGTCTGGGAAACCTGGTGAGCCAGGGTCGATCCCCGCCTGCAACTACGAGAGCCGCGAAACAGCCTGATGCGCCTCCGGCGCCTCAGGCCTGCTTCCCGTGCCGGGCGACGGACGGGTCGAGCAGGTCGCGCAGGCGGTCGGCCAGCACGTTGAAGACCAGCACCAGACCGAAGAGCGCCAGGGTCACGAAGGTCAGCTCCCACCAGACACCCTGCCAGAGGCGCAGCCGGGCGTTGT
>CAYRPP010000180.1:0-4319 GCA_964426115.1 uncultured Lentisphaerales bacterium
GCGACGGCCTCGGCAACCAGTTCCTCGGCCGCATCCGCGAGGTCAACGCCATCATCCACGTCGTGCGCTGCTTCGTGAACGACGACGTCGTGCATGTCGAGGGCGGAGTCGACCCCGTGCGCGACATACAGATCATCGAGACCGAACTGCTGCTGGCCGACCTGCAGACGCTCGAGAAGCGGATGGAGCGCGTCGGGCGCCAGGCGCGCGCCGACAAGGCGCTGCGCGCCGAGGTCGCCGCCATGGAGGCGCTCAAGGCGCATCTCGACGCCGGCAGGCCGGCGCGCCAGTATCCGCGCCCCGAGGGCGACCCGATCCTGCCGGTCCTGGCCGACCTGCACCTGCTCACCGACAAGCCGCTGATCTACTGCGCCAACCTCGGCGACGGCGATCTGGCGCAAGGCGACGCCTGCGCCTCCCTCGCCGCGCTGCGCGCCCATGCGCGGACCGAGGGCACGGAAGTGATCGCGATCGCCGCGCAGCTCGAGGCGGAGATGAGCGCCATGGCGGAGGCCGAGCGCGCGGAGATGCTGACCGCCTACGGCCTGGCCGAGAGCGGCCTAGACCAGACGATCCGCCTGGCCTACGGCACGCTCGGGCTGATTAGCTTCTTCACGGCCGGCCCGATGGAGGTGCGCGCCTGGACCATCCGCGCGGGCACGCGCGCCCCGCAGGCCGCCGGGGTGATCCACGGCGACTTCGAACGCGGCTTCATCCGGGCCGAGGTGATCGGCTACGACGACTTCATCCGGCACGGTTCGGAGGCGGCCTGCCGTGCCGCGGCGGCGCTGCGCGTCGAGGGCAAGGAGTACGTCGTGCGGGACGGCGATGTGGTGCATTTCCTCTTCAACGTTTAGGCGCAAAGGGTTGATTTCCGGCTCGGATTCCCCTATGCTGGCCGCACATGTCCGTCTCCCCCAGACATCGGATCGAGTATGCCGCGCTGCTCGCGGCGGCCGGGGTCTTCCGCTTGCTGCCGCATGAGGCCGCACTCGCCATGGCGTGGGTCGGGGCGCGGCTGGCTTTCCACGTCGCGCGCTTCCGCCGGCGCGAGACGCTGCGCCGCATCGCGGCCGTCTTCGGCGAGGCACTGACGCCGTGCCAGCGGCGCCGCGCGGCCTGGATCTCGCTGCGCAACCTGGCCTTCAACCTGGCCGAGCTGATGCGCGCCGGCAGCTTCACGCGCACCTGGCTGGAGCGCCACATCGACAACTATGCCCCGTGCATGGAGCGGTTGCGGCAGCTCGTAGCGCAACATGGCGGGCTGGTCATCGCCCTGCCACACCTCGGCAACTGGGATCTCGCCGGACTGGCGGCGCGCCAGGCCGGTCTGCGCATCTTCTCCGTGGCCGGAGTGCAGCACAACCGGCTGGTCAACCAGTGGCTCAACCGCCGCCGCGGCCTGGGCATAGAGATCATCCCCCGCGGATCGTCGGCGCTGCGCCAGGTCGTGCGGCGCCTGCGCGGCGGCGAGATCTTCGCGATCCTGCCCGATGTCCGCACCCGGCGTCCCGACCTCGATATACCCTTCCTGGGCGCGACCGCCAACCTTGGGCGCGGCATGGCGCAGTTCGCCCGCGTGGCGCGCGTGCCGGTCCTGCCGGTGACGGTGCGGCGCGTGGGCTGGTTCCGCCACCGCTTCGACGTGCTGGAGCCGCTGCTCCCCGATCCCGCCGCCGATGCCGACAGCGACCTGCGTCGAATTACGACTTGCGTCATGACCCAGATAGAGGCGATGATTCGCGCCGAACCGGGACAGTGGTTCTGGTACAACCGCCGCTGGGTGCTCGATCGGCTAGCCACGGGCGAGTGCGCCGACGACCCCGCGGACGCGGCGCCGGACACCGACCCTCTGGTTGCGCAACAGGAGACTCCATGATCCGGATCAACGAGAACTTCGACAAGCTGCAGTCGTCCTATCTCTTCTCGGAGATCGCGCGGCGCGTTCGCGACTATCAGGCGACCGAGCCGCCGCGGCGCGTCATCCGCCTGGGCATCGGCGACGTCACCGAGCCGCTGCCGCCCGCTTGCATCGCCGCGCTGCACCGGGCGGTCGACGAGATGGGTGCCTCCGCCACCTTCCGCGGCTATGGCCCCGAACAGGGCTACGACTTCCTGCGCGAGGCGATCGCGCGCCACGACTACCAGTCGCGCGGGGCGGACATCGCGCCCGACGAGATCTTCGTCAGCGATGGCGCCAAGTGCGACACCGCCAACATCCAGGAGCTCTTCGCGCGCCGTATCCGCATCGCGATCCCCGATCCGGTCTACCCGGTCTACGTCGACACGAACGTCATGGCGGGCCGCACGGGCGCGGCGCGCAACGGGCGCTACGGCGGGCTGGCCTATCTCGCCTGCACGGCGCGCAACGGCTTCGTGCCGGCGCCGCCGTCGCGGCCCGCCGACCTTGTCTACCTCTGCTATCCGAACAACCCGACCGGCGCCACGGCGACGCGCGCGCAGATGTCAGAATGGGTGGCCTTCGCGCGCGCGCACCGGGCGCTGATTCTCTTCGACGCGGCCTACGAGGCCTTCATCCGCGATCCCGACATCCCGCACTCGATCTACGAGATCGAGGGCGCGCGGGAAGTGGCGATCGAGTTCCGCAGCTTCTCCAAGACGGCGGGCTTCACCGGCACGCGCTGCGCCTTCACCGTCGTGCCGAAGACCTGCATGGCCTACACGGCGGCCGGCGAGCCGCGCCCGCTGCATGCGCTCTGGAACCGCCGCCACACGACCAAGTTCAACGGCGTATCCTATCCCGTACAGCGCGCCGCCGAGGCGGTCTACTCGCCCGAGGGGCAGGCACAGGTGCGGGCCATCAACGACTTCTACCTCGGCAACGCCGCCATCATCCGCGAGACGATGCGGCACTTGCGCCTGCCGGTGACCGGCGGCGAGAACAGCCCCTATCTCTGGGTGCGCACGCGCGACGACTCCTGGAGCTTCTTCGACCGGCTGCTGAAGGAGGCCCAGGTGGTGACGACGCCCGGTGCCGGCTTTGGACGCTGCGGCGAGGGCTATATCCGCATCAGCGCCTTCAACAGCCGCGAGAACGTCGAGGAGGCCATGGCCCGGCTGCGCGGTATGACCGGACGTCCTTGACACAGGAAGACAGAGGAGCCCCTAGATGCCTACCAACGACATCGCCGTCCTTGAGCGGAACTACGGTTCCCCGGGGCGCATCGCCTTCCGCGAGGGTCCCGCGGGCTATCCCCTGATAAGCCTGGCGGAGAGCCGCGGCGTCTGCGAGATCGCTTTCTACGGGGCGCATGTCCTCTCCTACCGGCCCACCGGACAGAGCCCCGTTCTCTGGATGAGCAAGCGCAGCGCACGGGTGGCGGCGGGCAAGCCCATCCGCGGCGGCATCCCTGTCTGCTGGCCCTGGTTCGGCGCCCATGCCTCCGACGCCCGGCTACCGAACCACGGCTTCGCGCGCCTGCGCCGCTGGAAGCTGCTGCGCACGGCCTACGACTCGCACCAGACCAGCGCACGCTTCCAACTCGCCCACGACGACGAGTCGATGGCCCTCTGGCCGCATACCTTCCGCGTCGAGCTGACGGTCGCGGTGGGCGACGTGTTGAGCATCGAGATGGCCACGACCAACAAGGGCGACACGCCCATGACTCTGACGCAGGCCTTCCATCCATACTTTCTCGTCAGCCAGATCGAGGCTGTGCGTGTGCTGGGACTCGAGAACCTCGCCTACCAGGATCTCGTCCCGGCCGGCCGCGATGACCGCCAGCACGGCGCGCTGCAGATCCAGGCGGAGACCGACCGCATCTACCGCAAGACGCGCGGCGACTGCACGCTCGTCGATCCCGGCGCCGGCCGCCGGATAGTCGTCGGCCAGCGCGGCAGCCACACGACGGTCGTGTGGAATCCGTGGATCGAGAAGGCCCGGCGCCTGGCCGACATGGACAACGACGACTACCAGCGCTTCCTCTGCATCGAGCCGGCCGCGGCCGACGCGGACGCCGTCAAGCTCGAACCCGGCGCCGAACACATCTTCGGCATGACCATCCAATCGCTGCCGATATGAACGATGCAATGAAAAGGCGTTGACTCCGCGCGCCGTCCCGGCAGATAATCGATACCCACGGCCGGAAGCGGCGAAATCCCTGCGCGAGGGCGCGGGTACGCGAACTTCCGCGAACCGATGGAGAGCAGGCATATCATGCGCAAAACCATGGCGGCGGGCAGTAAGGCGGCGGGTGCGGTGCGGGCCGGCGGCGACACACGCTGGTTCGTGAACGACAGATTTGGCATGTTCATCCACTGGGGCCTCTACGCCCAGGGGGCCCGTCACGAGTGGCTGA
>CAYRPP010000181.1:0-4277 GCA_964426115.1 uncultured Lentisphaerales bacterium
GCACCAACAGCCTCTTCACCGTCGTCGCCCTCACGGCGCCGCTGCCGCGGACGATCGCGAAGGACCGGCGTCCGAAGCCCGTTCCATGCACGCGGGAGGCGCTGGATAGGACCGCGCGGGCGCAGGGCGTCGATCTCTTCGGCGTCGCCCCCCTGCAACGCCTCGAGGCGTTCCCGGCCGTGCGCGAGCTCCAGCGGCTCTACCCCGGGCTCCGGAACGCGCTGGTCATCGGCATGCACTATCCCGACGGCTACCTGGCACCCGGACCGGAGGCCCCGACGGGCGCGCTGGGCACCTACAGCTTCGCGCAATACCAGACGCACCGCGAGCTGGGATGGGCGGCGCTGGCGCTCTGCCGTCATCTGGAGGCGGCTGGAAAGGCCGGCGTGCCGATCCTCGACCTGGGCGGCAAGGCGTCCAAGAGCCTCAACGTCCGCGGCACGCCCCCGCCCGACGCGGCCATGGACCGTGGCATGATCGGCCTGCTGCCGTTCGCCTTCATACCCGACAACCGCGCCAGCGCGCTGGCCGCCGTGGCCGCCGGACTCGGCGCCCTCGGCTACAACGGCGCCGCCCTCACGCCGCAGTTCGGCGTACGGCAGCGCTTCATCTGCGTCCTGACCGACCTGGAGCTGAAGGCCGATCCGCTGTCGGACTTCGATCCCGGTTGCGCCGCCTGCCGCCAGTGCCTCGATGCGTGCCCGACCGGCGCGCTCGACCGGCGGCGGAAGGAGAGCCTGCGGATCGGCGGCCGCACCCTGCGCATCCCTGGCCTGGATGCCCCGCGCTGCGACTGGGCCAAGCGCTTTGGCCTCGTGGGCGCCTCGGGCGCCGAGGCCCTTGGATCGACCACCGATATTCCGCCGCCGAAGACAATATCCCTGAAGGCGTTGCACGAGGCCATGGAGGCGCGGGACACCCTGCAGGATCACTTCGCCTCGGTGCTCGAACCCTGCATCCGGGTCTGCCCGCTGCGCGGCAAGCAGTCCTGATCCGAAAAACGGGTGAACTGTCCCAGCGAGCCGCAGTGCGGAAAGGTGGGGCGAGCTGTCCCCAGCGAGCCGCCGCACGGGAAATCACGAGTAGCATTCGGGTAGAGCGGGGCATTCGCCGTCCGCCTGGAGCCCGCGGTCTCCGCGGGTCGGTGGAGAACGTCCCGCTCGCTTCACCGCGCCATCAGCGCGAAGACGCCCCAGCCCAGGTATTCCCGCGTGTAGGTGGCGTAGCGCACGGGTTCCGCGGTCAGCTCGGCCCGGACAACCTTGGCGAACTCGTCGCCGGAATTGGCTTCCAGCCAGCGGCGCATGGTGAGCCACTTGGCCGCCTCGTATCTGTCCCAGCCGTCCTGGTCGGCCAGCACCATCTCCACGACATCGTATCCCAGCGTGCCAAAGGAGGCGAGAAGCTCCGGCAGCGGCATGAAGTCGGCCACCGCGCCGGCCTGGCAACCCCTGGCGACCGCCTCCGTCGGCGGCATCTGCCGCCAGAAGGGCTCGCCGACGAGGATGATCCCGCCGGGCAGCAGGCTCCGCGCCAGCAGCTTGATGGTGCCGCCGACGCCCCCGCCGATCCAGGTGGCGCCGACACAGGCCGCCACACCAACCTTCTCTTCGGAGACGTAGCCGGCGGCGTCGCCATGGATGAACGCGACCTGCCCTTCGACACCGAGCTCCGCGGCGCGGCGCCGCGCCTGCCCGGTGAACAAAGGGCTCAGGTCTATGCCGGTGCCGACGATGCCGTGGTCGCGCGCCCAGGTGCACAGCATCTCGCCCGAGCCGCTGCCGAGGTCGAGCACCCGCGTTCCCGGCTCCATGCGCAGCGCCGCGCCGAGCGTGGCGAGCTTGTCGGGCGTGATCGGGTTGTGGATGCGGTGCGCGCTCTCGCTGACGCTGAATATGCGTGGAATGTCCATGGTGACTAGTCTCCTTTAAGCAACCTACAGCCGCGGGCAGGCGCCGTGGCGCAGGGGATCGCCGCCGGCATCGAAACCCCATTCCAACCCGTCATAGGCGCATGGCAGCACCGTCGCCCCCCGCGCGTCGATCAGGCCCCATCGTCCTTCGCGCCGCACGGGCAGGCAGCCGTTCCAGAACGACCCCGCCTCATCAAACACCGGCTTCAAGCGGAACTCGCCGTCGCCGCCAAGCAGCCCCCAGCGGCCCTTCTCGCGAACAGGTGCAACGCCCCCGGTCCAGCGGCCCGCGGCCTCGAAACGCGGCGGAACCACCCAGGCTCCCCGCCGGTCGACAAAGCCCCAGCGTCCCTGGCTCCGGACCGCCACGCGCCCTTCCGACCACGCGCCGGCAGCCTCGACATCGTTCGTCCAAACCAGGACGGCGTCGCGGGTGATGAGCGTCGCGCCGGCGGACTTGCGCAGCACCCCGAGACCATGCTCCATCTCCGTCGGATCGGGCAGCCCCTCCAGAATGCCGGCCCAGCTAAGGCGCATCTGTCCCGCCGGATCGAAAAGGCGGATGTCGCGGCCTTCGGCCGCCGCCAGCCAGCCGAGCCAGGGCTCGATGCGCGAGTAGCGGCACGGCAGCACGGCGCGCCCGGTCGCCAGATCGATGGTTCCCCAGCGTCCTCCCTGCTCGGCCAGCACTCCACCCGCGAAGGGCGGCGGGATCGGCAGCACGCGCGCATGGCGCGGCTCGACCGCCCAACGGCCCTCCGCCTGCGACCAGACGCCCCAGCATCCCCCATCGCAGGCGCGCCACAGACCAGGCGCCATCGGGAAAATGGCATCGAACCGGCAGGCGACGACCTCCGTGCCGTTGGAATCGACCACGCCCCAGCCCTCGGACAGCGCCTGCGCCCGCCAGAGGCCCGGCGCCTTTTCCACGGGCGCCAGCGTGGCGTAACGCGGCTCGACGAGCAGGCGGCCATCCGCGGACAAGAGGCCCCAGCAAGCCTTGCGGCCGACGCTCACGGCGCCGCCGTGCCAGACGCCGACCACGTCATAGGCCGGAACGGCGACGCGGCTTCCCGCGACGTCGACCAGTCCCCAGAAATCTCCGCTTCGGAAGGCCCAGCAGCGCGGCGCGCCGTCCAGGGGGAGCAGTTCGTCGAAGGCCGGCAGCGCCGCCCAGGCGCCCTGCGCGTCGATCAGCCCCCACTGGCCCGTCAGCCGCGCGGCGGCGCACGGCCCGTGGAAGGGGGTTGCGCCATTGAAGCGCGCCGCGATCCGCACCCGTCCCAGACGGTCAATGTATCCGAAACGCCCCTGTTCCTCGACGAGCAACAGGTCGCCCGTCTGCCGCTGGAAGGCGGCGGCCGGCGCGGCGCGTCCCAGCAGACGTCCCTGCCGGTCGAGATAGCCGAGCTCCCCGGCCGGCAGCCCGACCACGGCCACGCCCTGGTCGAAGAACGGCAGAGGGAGCTCCGGCCGACGCCCGGCAAGGTTGCGGTAGCGCGCCGGCGCGAGCGGGCGCGCCTGCGCGTCCAGGAAGTGCCCCGTCGCTACCTCCCCCGTCCTTTCTTCAGGGTATTCGACCCAGAGTCGCTCCTCGCGCCATTCGCCGCACCGGGAGAAGGCGGGAGCGGCGAGCAGGCGTCCATCCAGGCCGGCCAGTCCGGCCAACTCGCCCTGGTAGACGCGCATGGCCGCAGGCATGCTGTCGGCGCGCGCCCCCCCGGCCAGGAAGATCGACAGGAGCAAGCTGGCGGCACGCCCTCTCATGGAACAAGGGCCAGTCCGTTGACCACCGCCTGGCGGACGATCGCGGCCACGCGCGAGTAGCCGGTCGACATGAAGTGCAGGCCGTCGTCGTTGCTGTCGTGCGGCACGCCCTCGATGTCGGCCACGACGTAGGCCGCATACGGCGCGTCGAGCGTGTAGCCCCGGATACGGTCGTTGACGCTGTCCTGTTTGGCCTGGCGCGAGTCAGAGTAGCCGGAGTAGTCGCTGCGGATGCGCGGCAGCGTGATACCGACGATCAGCGTGCGTCCGCGTCCGGCGCGGAGCTGCAGGATCTGATCGATGCCCATGCGCCACCGGCCGAAGATATCGGAGGCGCTGCTGTCGGTGCTGGTGTCGTTCAGGCCGATCCAGTAAAGCACCACCGTGCAGGAGGATTGCACCATGAAGGCGTTCCGGGGGTAGGTGCGCCCGGTGTCGTTCATCGTGTTGTTGATGTGATAGGTGCGCGCTCCCGAGTAGCCGCAATGGTCGGGGCCGTGCCCGTTGGCGGGGTGCCCGGCCCACACCACATCCGCGGACAGGTCCCGCGCCAGGTAGCCGCGCATGCCCTGGAAGGCGATGTCGTCCCAGTCGCCGT
>CAYRPP010000182.1:0-4242 GCA_964426115.1 uncultured Lentisphaerales bacterium
GCGTTTCGTGCTCGACGCCCGCCCGCGGGGCCGGTATCGTAGAGCGCCATGGATTATCTGAGCACACGCGGCGGGCCGGAGCGCCTGCCGTTCCGCCGGACGATACTAGCCGGCCTGGCGCGCGACGGCGGCCTCTTCCTGCCGGCCGAAATCCCCGATGTGCGCCCGCGGCTCGCGGCGTGGTCGCAACTCTCCTACACTGAGCTCGCCCTCGAGGTGATGCGACTCTATGCCGACGACGTCGCGGCCGACGAACTGCGCGCTATGATCGCGCGCAGCTACGCCGTCTTCCGGCACGCCGAGGTGACGCCGGTGGTGGCTGTCGGCGACCTGCACATGCTGGAGCTCTTCCACGGGCCGACACTGGCCTTCAAGGATGTAGCGCTGCAGTTCCTCGGCCACCTCTTCGAGGCCGTGCTGGCGCGCGGTAACGAAACGCTCAACATCGTGGCGGCCACCAGCGGCGACACGGGCAGCGCCGCCATCCAGGGCCTGCGCGGACGCCGCAACCTGCGCATCTTCGTGCTGCACCCGCACGGGCGCGTCAGCCCGGTCCAGGCGCTGCAGATGACCACGGTGCTCGACGCCAATGTCCACAACCTGGCCATAGACGGCACCTTCGACGACTGCCAGAACATCGTCAAGGCGCTCTTTACCGACCTGGAATTCCGCGACCGCCACCACCTCGGGGCGATCAACTCGATCAACTGGGCGCGCGTGATGGCGCAGATGGTCTACTACTTCCACGCGGCCTTCCGCGTCATGGAGCGCACCGGAGCCGACCGCGTGCGCTTCAGCGTCCCGACCGGCAACTTCGGCGACATCCTCGCAGGCTACCTCGCCTGGCGCATGGGCCTGCCCGTCGAGCGCCTGATCCTGGCGACCAACGAGAACGACATCCTGGCGCGCTGCTTCGCCACGGGCGTCTACCGCTCCGGAGCGGTCACGGCGACGCTGAGCCCCTCGATGGACATCCAGGTCGCCAGCAACTTCGAGCGCTACCTCTACTACCGCGCCGGCGGCGACACCGGGCGCGTGAACGCCTGGATGCGCGCCTTCCGCGAGACGGGCGCGATCACGCTGACCGCCGACGGGGCGCCGCTGGACGACCCGGTGATGGTGGCGGGCCGCGGCGACACGGCCGCGACGCTGGCGACGATACGCACCTACTGGGAGCGCCACCGCTACCTGATGGATCCGCATACGGCCGTCGGCGTGCTTGTCGCGGAGCGCTTCGCAGACGCCGCCGTCCCGACCATCTGCCTGGCCACGGCGCACCCCGCCAAGTTCGGCGAGGCGATCCTCCGGGCCACTGGGCAGGATCTGGCGCATCATCCGCTGCTTGACGGACTCAAGGGACGGCCCACGCGCCTGACGCGCCTGCCCCCCGACCAGGGCGCGGTGGCGGCGTACATCGCGCACGCGCTGGCCGCGTGCTGACGGAGCGCCAGAGGCCATGCTCCGTCTCGGTCTCTGCTGCCTGTTCCACCGCGAGCCGATCCGCTTCCGGACCACGACGGCGCGGGCGCTGTCGCGCCTGGCACCCGCGGCGCGGGCGGCACGGCTGGCGGAGCTGTGCGCTGCCAACGCCGCGGCGCTGCGCGACGCGCTGGCCTACTGCGCCGGCCACGGCATCGGCTGCTTCCGGGTCAACAGCCAGATCCTGCCGCTGCGCACGCATCCTGGACTGGGATACCGTGTCGCGAAACTGCCCGGCGGCCGCGCGATCCGCGCGGCCTTTGAGGCGTGCGGCGGCTTCGCGCACGCCCATGGCCTGCGGCTCACCTTCCATCCGGACCAGTTCGTCCTGCTCTCCTCGCCGCGCGACGACGTCACGCGCGCCTCGGTCGCCGACCTCGAATACCAGGCGGAGGTGGCGGAGTGGATCGGCGCCGACGTGATCAACATCCATGCCGGCGGCGCGTATGGCGACAAGCCGGCGGCGCTGGCGCGCCTGGCCGCGGCGCTGCGGCGGCTTCCCGCCGCGGTTCGCCGGCGGCTGACGCTCGAGAACGACGACCGCAGCTACACGCCGCGCGACCTGCTGCCATTCTGCGAGGCGCACGGCGTCCCGCTGGTCTACGACGTGCATCACCACCGCTGTCATGCCGACGGCCTGAGCGTGGCGGAGGTTACCACACGTGCGGCCGCGACCTGGGACCGCGAGCCGCTTTTCCACATCTCCAGCCCGCGCCACGGGTGGCAGGGCGCGCATCCCGAACAGCACCACGATTTCATCGACATCCGGGACTTCCCCGGCGAATGGCTCGGACTGAGCCTGACGGTCGAGGTCGAAGCCAAGGCCAAGGAAGTCGCCGTCGGACGGCTGCGGCAGGAACTGGGGGCGGCTACCTCAGGCGGCTCCATCCGGCGGACGCCGCGCGCGCAGCGGGCGCGCTGACGCCGGGCGCGGCAGGCTAGAGCAGTTTCAGCGCGATGGCGGCGCAGGCCTCGGCGTCGGCCAAGGCGTGGTGGTGATCCTTGAGGATATAGCCGCACTCGAGGGCGACCGTCTGCAGCCTGTGGTTGGGCAGTTGGCGGCCGAAATGCCGCCGCGCGGCGCGGCAGGTGCAGACGAACGGGTAGTCGGGATAGTCGAGGCCGTAGTGCTCGTGTACCGCCCGCAGACAGGACTGGTCGAACGGGCTGTTGTGCGCGACCAGCGTCAGGCCGGCGATCCGTGGCGCGAGTTCGCGCCACACCTCGGGGAACGCAGGCGCGTCCGCGGTGTCGGCGTTGCGCATGCCGTGGATCTGCGTGTTGAAGGGCAGGTAGAAGTCCGGCGCGGGGCGAATGAGGCGGTAGAACGACTCGGTGACCGCGCCGCCACGGACAACGACAATGCCGACGCTGCAGACGCTCGAGCGCCACTGGTTGGCGGTCTCGAAATCGATGGCGGCAAAGTCGATGATCGCGACCTCCCGCTAGTCGGCCGGCTTGGCGGTATGCTGCTCGACGAAGGCGTCCCTCCGCCGGATCAGTTCCTGCCGCTGCGCATCGAGCTTGCGGATCTCGGCCAGGCTCTCGCGCGACTGACGGATCTCGTCCTGCAGGGCGGGCAGGGCCTCGAACTGGCGCTTGAGCGTCTGCTCGGCCTCGACCAGTTCGGTCTTGAGCTTCTCGATCCGCGCGCGGGTCGCCTTCATTTCGGGCGTGTCATGCGTGCCTTTTGCGAGCGCCTGCGCGAGGCGCTCCTCGCGCCCGCGCGTCGAGGTCTGCAGCTCCAACTGACGGCTGGCGGTCGCGTTGATCGCCCGGAGGATCTCCTCGTAGGTCTCGGCGCGCGCCGTGGCGGCGAGCGCCAGCAGGGCGAGGGCCGCGGCCCGCAGGGTGGGCTTGTCCATGGGGTTCATCCCTCCCGTTTCCTGAGCGCCGCCTGCGCGGCGGCGAGGCGCGCTATCGGCACCCGGTAGGGGCTGCAGGAGACGTAATTGAGCCCGAGTTCGTGGCAGAAGGCCACACTCCGGGGCTCGCCGCCGTGCTCGCCGCAGACGCCCAGCTTGAGGTTCGGACGCGTCCGGCGCCCGCCTTCCACAGCGATGCGCATCAGATGTCCGACGCCCTCCTGGTCGAGGACCGTGAAGGGGTCGTACTCAAAGATCCCGCGCGCCACGTAGGTGCCGAGGAACTTGCCGGCGTCGTCGCGCGAGAAGGCGCAGGTCATCTGCGTCAGGTCGTTCGTGCCGAAGGAGAAGAAGTCGGCCTCCCTGGCGATGGTCTCGGCCGTCAGCGCCGCGCGCGGCACCTCGATCATCGTGCCGATGAGTATGTCGAGTTTCGTCTTGCGCTCGCGCTCGACGGCCGCGATGGTCGCCTGGATGATGGCCTTCTGCTCCTGCAGTTCCTTGACCGAGCCGATGAGCGGCACCATGATCTCGGGGCGCGAGCCCTTTACCTTGACGGCGGCCTCGCAGATCGCGCGCGTCTGCATCTCGGTGACTTCGGGGTAGCTGATGCCGAGGCGGCAGCCGCGGTGGCCCAGCATGGGGTTGACCTCGTGGAGGCCATCGACCAGCCGTTTGACCTCGGCGAGCTTGAGCCCCATGCACTTGGCCATCTCGCGCTGGCCGGCCGCGTCCTGCGGCAGGAACTCGTGCAGCGGCGGATCCAGCAGGCGCACCGTGCAGGGCCGCCCCTTGAGTGCCTTGAAGATGCCGATGAAGTCGTTGCGCTGCAGCGGCAGCAGTTCCTTCAGCGCCTGGTTGTACTGCTTCAGCGGCGCGGCCAGCTTGCGCTGGAGGC
>CAYRPP010000183.1:0-4235 GCA_964426115.1 uncultured Lentisphaerales bacterium
ACTGGGACAACCTGCCGGAGATCGTGCAGGAGGGCTTCCTGAAGGACTTCAAGAAGACGCTGGCGAAGGCGCCCGCCGATGTCCTGCTGGTGGTCCGCCGGATCGCCGCCCTCCTCCCCCCCGTCGCGTGAAGGATTTTTCGACAATGAAACCGGAAGAGCGCATCGAACTGCTGGCCACCATCGCGCGGGAGATCGCGGCGGGCCGGAGCGAGGCGGCGGCCTGCCGGGCGGCGGGCTGCACGGTGGATTGGTACCGCGAGCGCACCGGCCGGCGCGGCGCCGACGACGCGGCCTGGCCGGGCGACCGGCGGCGGGAGGGGCGCCCGCCGCTGGTGGAGCTGCTGCCGGACGAGAAGGACGCGCTGCGCAAGCGCTACCTCCAGAGCAACCGTGGGCGCGACGCGGGGAGCATGACGATGGCGGCACGGACGCTGGCGATGGAGAGCCTGGGAAGTTCTAATGTTCGGGAGTGCGGGAGTGCGGAAGGTGGCGCGGGCATTCCTGCCTGCGCGGGTCTCCGGCCGGAGACGGCGGCGGCGATCCTGGCGCCGCGATCGAGCAAGCACCAGTTGCCGGTCGCGGTGCGGCGGGCGATGCGCGGGCTGGAGGGGGCCGTGGCGGCGCGCTACCGCGACCCGCGGGCGGGACAGAGCGACGGCATCTATGTCCCCGGCTGGCTGCGGCGCGACGAGGAGACCGGCCTCCTGCTCGAGCCGGGGCGGCGCCAGGTGTGGGACGATGCCAGCCCCAACGTGGCCGTGGCGGTGCCCTGGGCGGGGCGCGGCGACCCGTGCGGCGACCGCTGGGGCTGGCGCGCGGCGCGCTACCAGCTCCTGTGCGGCATCGACTGCGCGACGGAGAAGTTCGCCGGCTTCGGCTACGTGATGCGGACTTCCGACGGCTACCGCGCCTGCGACGTGGCCGGGGTGATGCACGATGTCTGGCGCCTCCAGGGCTTCGCGCCGCGCGAGGTCGTCGTCGAGGGCGGCTCGTGGCAGAGCGCCAAGGCGCTGGCCTTCTACGACGCGGCCGGCGTGCGGGTGATCGATGCCAAGGGACGGCCCAACCAGAAGCTGATCGAGGGCTACCTGAACCGGCTCTGGACGGCGATGTCGATCTACCTGCCGGCGCGGGGGCAGATAGGCCGGTACCGGGGCGAGATGCGCCGGGAGGCGCTGGCCTGGGAGAGCGTCCGCAGCGGCGCGCGCGATCCGCGGGAGTGCTTCCCGACGCTGGAGGAGTTCCTGGCGGCGCTGCGCCAGGCGGTGGCCTATCTGGACGCCGAGACGGTCGAGAGCCGCGTCTACGGGCGCTGGGTGCCGGCCGCGGCCTATGCCGGCGCCGAGGCCAACGGCCAGCCGCTGCCGGCCGGGCTCGAGGCCTATGCCCTGCCGGTGGCCGCCGAGCGCAGGGTGCTGCGCGACGGCATGGTGCGCGTCGCGGCCGAGACGCCCTTCGAGGGCCTCATGCACACCTACGCCTTCGCCTCGCGCGAGGCGTGGCGCTACGGCGGGGCGCCGGTGATCGTGCGGTTCGATCCGCGCACGGCGGCCGAGCGCGGCGCCCGCATCGAGCTGGCGCGCCCCTGGAAGGATTTTGCCGCCGGCACGGTGATCGACGCGGCGGCGCCGTGCATCTCGCCGGCGCCGGACTTCGTGGGCAGCCTGGGCTTCGCGGACCGCCGCCAGGCGGCGGGCGCGGAGAAGCGCGGCTCGCTGGCGGCGGTGCGCACCGTCGTGGCGGCCTACGACCGCCGCGGCGAGATCGCCATGCGGCAGCGGCAGGACGATGGCGCGGTCGCGGCGGCGGTGCGCGGCGCCACGCCGGCCGAGCCGCGGCCCCCGCGGCGCCGGGCGCCGGAGCGCAGCGAGGCGGAGTGGGCCGAGCTGGAGGCGCAGGCGGGGCTGATCGCGTGAGTGGAGCCCGCCGTCCCCGGCGGGACAGTTGGCAGTTTGCAGTTGGCAGTTGGCAGTTGGCAGGGAAAACACACGAAAGGAACAAGCGATGAACGAGAACAAGACCATGGACGATGGCGGACTGGTGGATCTGGCGAAGCGCATCCACGCCTGGCAGGAGCGGGCCGGGCTGACGACGGCGCGGCTGATCCGGGAGTTCCGCGGGCTGGGGAGCGACAAGACCTACCGCGACCTGCGCGCGGGGCGGCTCGAGGGCTACGACCGCGAGCAGCAGCTCGCGGCGTACCGGGCGGTGCTGGCCCAGATCGAGGCGCGCGAGGGGCAGGAGGAGGCCCGGCCGGTCTGGCCCGACCTCGAGGCGGTGCAGCTCGTGCGCGACGCGGCCCTGGTGGCGATGCGCGCGGCGGGCAGCAACCGCGTCGTGCTCGTGACGGGCGACAGCGGCTCCGGCAAGACGACGGCCCTGCGGTGGCTGCAGGAGAAGTACGGCTCGCGCATCGTGGCGCTGGAGGCCAGCGTGGTGTGGGAGGACCGTCCCGGCGAGCTGCTCGGGGCGCTTCTGGAGGCGGGCGGGGCCGACGGCCTGCCGCCCTCGGGTCCGCAGCGCCTGGCGCGGGCGGTGGACTTCCTGCGGCGCGGGCGGCGCCTGGTCGCGGTGGACGAGGCGCAGCACCTGGGGCCGCGCTGCCTGGGGACGATCAAGACGCTCGTGAACCAGACGCCGGGGGAATGGCTCCTCCTGGGAATCCCGACCCTGCGGCGGCGGCTGGACCTGGCGGCCTATGAGGAAGCGCGGCAGCTCAGCACCAACCGCCTCGCCGAGAGCGTCCGCCTGGGGCTTACGGCCGACGACGTAGGCCGCTACCTGGCGCACGTCTTCCCGGCGGCCACCAAGGCGCAGCTCAAGGCCGGCGCGGCGCTGGTGCGCGACGCGGCCGTCAAGGCCGGCAACCTGGCATTTGTCCGCGACGCGGCCGACCAGGCGCAGGCCATGACGCCCGAGGGCGAGGTGCCCACGGCGCAGATCTTCAGCGAGGCGGTGAAGGCGGTCTCCGCGCGGCGGTAGCGCGTAGGCGCGGAGTTCTAAAGTTCTAAAGTTCTAAAGTGCGAGAGTTCGGGACACAACAACACGGAGAATGACCATGAGGAAGAGCAAGACGACGACGAAACGGACGAGCATCGGGAACCGCGAGGAACTCGAGAGCGTGTTCGGCGAATACGCGGCGGCGGTGATCGAGACGGCCGCGCTCAAGGCGGAGCTTGAGGAGAGCATCCGCAAGACGCGGGCGGGCTACGAGGCCGCCTTCGCGCGCCTCGATGAGACGGCCGCCGCGCTGCTGGCCGATGTCGAGGCCTGGGCGGCGGGGCATCCCGAGGAGTTCCGTGAGCGCAAGAGCCTGGAGCTGCTGCACGGGACGATCGGCTTCCGGACCAGCACGCCGCGCGTGGCGATCCCGCGCGGGGCCGACGAGGAGGAGCTTGCCGCCACGCTGGCCGATAGCGGGCTGGACTGCTACGTCCGCGTGCGGCGCGAGCTCGACAAGCCGGCCATCCTTGCTGCGGCGGCCGACGCCGGCGACGGCGGCGAGAGCGAGGCCGTGCTCGCCGCCTACGGCATCCGCGTGAAGCAGTCTGAGCGCTTCTTCGCCGAAGTGCGGGAGGAGGCGGGGACGCCATGACACAGACACTCACATTTCTCCCTCAAGCCACAAGCCACAAGCCTCAAGCCTCGATCCCCTTCCGCCTGCCGGTCGCCCCGGCCGGTTTGCCGCGGCCGGACGACCGGGCGATCGATGGTGCGCGGAGCGCGCTGCTGACGGCGGAGCAGCGGCAGCGGCTGGCGATCGCGGCGCGGCGCGCCTACGCGGCCCAGGATGCCGTCGGGATCGTCGAGGGCGAGACCTTCGACGCCTGGCGGCACCGCACGGTGCGCGAGACGCTCGGCCGCGCGGGGCTCACGGCGCTGACGCAGCGCGACTACGGCCCGATGATGGCGCGGCTGATCGAGCTGGCCGGCGGGTCGCCGCGCCGGCGCGACTGGCATGCCGCCGCCAAGCCCGCCCGCCGCGACGATGCCGACCGCGCCCGCCGCGCGCTCAAGGACGAGTGCTCCGCCCAGGCGGCGGCCTTCGGCGGCGCGGCGCAGGCCGACGCCTACGCCACCGCCCTGCTCGCCAGGATCCACAAGACCGACTGGATGGGGGCGACAGCCAGGCAGCTCTGGCAGGTGCTCTTCACGGTCCGCAACCGGGCGCGGGCCAAAGACCGCCTACACGGCCCGGCAAGGCCCCTCACGCCGGAGCCATGTCTCGGGGCG
>CAYRPP010000184.1:0-4229 GCA_964426115.1 uncultured Lentisphaerales bacterium
GAACATCCTCGAGATGGAAGACGTGCCCCCGGTCATCCGCCTCAAGGATCTCTGCACCTACTAAACGACACTTAGGTCGGCGCGGCGCAGGAATACGGAGTATGCGGCGACATTACCCATTGGCGGCGTGGTTGTCGGCGTCGGTTTTGGCCTGTACGGCCGCCACGGGCGCGGAGGCGGTCGCGGCGGCCGACGGGGTGCGGGGCTCCCTGGGCAAACTGGAGGATGGATGGTGCGGCGCCATACCGGTCGCCATGGAGCTCCGGAGCGGCGTCCGTCACACGGTCTTCCGGCATGCCCGGGCCCGGGTCGTCACGCCGGCACAGGAGACCAACTACACGCCCATGGTGTGGAACGACGCGGCCGGCAGGTTCGAGGGCCTCATCCGCGTCGGCTCCTGGTATGGCAGCGGCTGCGCCGATCCGCACATCGGCGCCCACGCGGTGACCGTGCAGTTGGACGACGACCCGCAATTCCGCACCATCGACCACGCCCACGCCATCGAGACGCCGTTCACGACCTTCGTCACGCGCCGCTGGGCGGGCATACCCGCCCCGACGCACTGTTACGACGCGGAGTTCATGCCCGTCTGGAACGTGGACCATTGGGACTACCGCATCCACGACTTCTCGGTCTACCTCCCCTGGGGGGGAGGCGGCGCGCGGTCGCGCGTGGCGGTCGCCATCCCCTTCCACCCCGCGACGGCGCGGATCGCCAATCTGGCCGTGGCGTTCGACGGCGCGGCGGTGCCCCACGGCACGGCGGCCTCCACCAATGACTGCTGGTGGTGGGACGACGGCACGCATGCTCTGTACCTGCAGAAGGCCGCCATGCCCAAGGGCGGGCGCTACACGGTGTCACTCGACTTCGAGTCGGACACCGACCTGTTCGCCACGCGGGTCGACAACATCGTGAACTCCGGCCTGGGGGTCGTACGGGAGTGCCTCAACGGACTCGTGATCGCCAACCGCCGCATCCATACCTGCGTGGCCGGCGGAAACCACGAGCTCGCGGGCGACCAGGTGGCCACCCACGCGCGCGACACGGTCGCCGAGGGCGACATCAACATCGACTGCGCCGAACGCGTCGCCGTGCCCGTCGACCACGTCATGCGCGCCGACGACACCAAGGGGTACAACCTGCACATCAAGTGGCGCCAGGACGAATGGCGCGAGTGCCTGCTGAGCGCGGACAACGAGAGCCTGGTGGTGCGCGTGCATTCCGACGACACCCCGGGCACCGGCTGGGCGCAGCAACTGGCCACCGGCATCGCCGTCACGCGCACCCAGACCTACTACGCGGGCAAGCGCTACATCAAGAACGTCTACACCCTGGCCAACCGCGGCGACCGGCCGCGCGTGTTACCCTTTGTCTGGGGACGCGAACAGTACATCGGCATCGACGGGCCGGACAACGACAAGGGCCGCTTCGCCGGCGACCAGGCCGACCGCATCACGGAATGCAGGGTGCCGATCGCCTCCCTGCCGGCTCCCTGGTTCACGGCCTACGACGCGAAGCTGAAGGCGGCCATGGGTGTGATCTTCCGCAAGGACGATCCGGCCGACCATGGCTACTTCCTGGACCACACGCCGCTGCGCGACATCAAGGAGTGGCCGCTGACGGTCGCCACCCAGCGCGTGGACTCCACCCAGAACACCTGCACCTTCTTCGACAAGGTCTACGACGCGGTGGCGCCCGGCGCCGCGGTGGAGTTCACCTTCTGGATGTGGGGCGGGGACTTCTCGTCGTGGGACGAGATCGAGGCGGCGATCGCCGCCGACGCGCGGGAGCTGAACGGCGCGCCCGCCGCCCCACGCGCGCCCGCGGAGACCGGCGCCACTCCCCTGCGGCGGGCGATGGCCGCGGGCGACGACGAGACCGTCCGCACGCTGGCCCGCAAGAAGGGGGCCGACGTGAACACCGCGGATGCCGAAGGCCGGACGCCGCTTCTGGCGGCCGTGATGGCGCGGCGGATCGACTGGGCGCGTCTGCTGCTTGATTGCGGCGCCGACGTTAACGCCCGCGACCGCGACGGCAACTCGCCTCTGCTGAAGGCGGCCGACCTTGACCGGCTGGACGACGCGGGCCGCGCCATGCTGGATCTGCTGCTTGCCAAAGGCGCCGACGTGAACGCCAAGGACAAGGACGGCCGCACGGCGCTGATGCGCGCGGCGGACACGTCCAAGCAGCAACTGGACGTGGTCGGCTACCTGGCGGACAAGGGCGCGGACGTGGACGCCCGCGACCGGGAGGGCCGCACCGCGCTGATGAAGGGCACGCCGGCCGTGGTCGCCTTGCTGGCGGCGAAGGGCGCCGACGTGGACGTCAGGGATCAGGACGGCAACACCCGGCTGCTGGTGGCCGCCTGGAGCAAGTCGCCGTTGGAACTGGCCGCGGCGCTGGTGAACGGCGGCGCCGACCTCGAGGCCCGCGACGCGCAAGGGCGGACGCCGCTGATGCTGGCCGCCGCGCGGATGGCCAACTGGAGCTGGAAGCTGGCGGTCGTGAACCTGCTGGCGGAAAAGGGCGCGGACGTGGACGCGCGCGACCCGCAGGGGCGGACGCCGCTGATGCTGGCGGCCGCCGCCAAGAACCGGCTCGACCTGGTCAAGGCACTGTTGGCGCATGGAGCGAAGCTCGACGCGCGGGACAAGGACGGCAAGACCCCGCTGATGTGGGCCGCCAGCGGCGGGCAACAGGAAGTCGCCGACTTCCTCAAGCAGCAGGGCGCCAAGGAGTGAACGGTGCCAGCCAAACACCCTACAGGGCCGTCATCTCGCGCAGCTCCTTGGCGCGGGTGTCGATCTCGGCGCGCGTCAGCGTCTCCAGGCGCGCGGTGCCAAGGTCCTCGACGCCGAAGGCCGCCACCGCGCTGGCGTGCAGCAGCGCCTGGCGCAGGATCGCCGCATCCACGGCGCCGTGCGCCGCCAGGTAGCCCATTAAGGCGCCGGCATAGATGTCGCCGGCGCCGGTCGGGTCGCGCACCTCCTGCACGGGATAGGCCGGAATGATCGCCAAGCCCTCGCGCGAGAAGAGCAGCGCGCCATGCTCGCCCTTCTTGATCAGCACATGCTCCACGCCCATGTCGAAGATCGCGGCCGCGCACTGGCGCAGGTTGAAGCGGCCCGTTAGCTGCCGCGCCTCGCTGTCGTTGAGCGTCACCAGTTGGCTGCGCCCGATCACCTTGACTAGCGTCTCTCGTGCGCAGTTGATCCAGAGATCCATGCTGTCGACCGCCACGAAACGCGCGCCCTCGGCCTGTTCCAGCAGGTGGAGCTGCAGGTCGGGATTGATGTTGCCCAGCAGCACGAAGGGCGCGCCGCGGTAGCTCGCGGGCAGTTGCGGCGCGAAGTTCTCCAGCACGCCGAGGTCGGTGCGCACCGTGCGGCGGTTCACCATGTCCGCCTCGTAGATGCCCTCCCAGTGGAAGGTTTTGCCCTTCTCGAACTGGATGCCGGCCACGTCCATGCCGAGCTTCAGGTAGCGCTCCATGAAGGCGTCGGGAAAGTCGCTGCCCACCACGCCCACCGAGCCGACCCGCGTGAAGAACGAGGCGCCGGCACCGGCATAGGTGACCGAGCCGCCGAGCTGGTTTTCGAAACGCCCCTGGCGCGTGGTGATCGTGTCGATGCCCACCGTGCCGACGACCCACAGCCGGATTTCGGATTCCATGATACGCGTCTCCCTAGTGTGCCCTTGTTGACTTGATATGCCGCACCAGCGCCTCCAGGGCCAGCTCGTAACCCAGGGCGCCCAGGCCGCTGATCACGCCCAGGCAGGCAGGCGCGGTCAGGCTCTGGTGGCGGAAAGCCTCGCGGCGGTAGATGTTCGAGAGGTGGACCTCGACGCACGGCAGGCCGGTGGCGGCGATTGCGTCGCGGATCGCTACGCTCGTGTGCGTGTAGGCCGCCGGATTGACGATCAGTCCATCGGCGGCGCCGAGCGCGGCGCCGATGGCGCGCACCAGCTCGCCCTCGACATCGCTCTGGAAGCATTCAACAGCGACGCCCAGCCCGGCCGCGCACGCGGCCAGGCGCGCCTCTATGCCGGCCAGCGTCTCCGTGCCGTAGATGCCCGGCTCGCGTTTGCCTAGCAGGGCCAGGTTCGGCCCGTTGAACACGCGGATCGTCATGCGTCGCCCTCCTCCTCGTTCGCTTCGCCGTCGGACGCTTGTGGCTGGTCGAGCTCGTAGCGCAGGCAGCACTTCAGGCGCCCGCAGCAGCCGTTGA